>NZ_JAJSZC010000241.1:0-11637 GCF_036815105.1 Streptomyces sp. IBSBF 3136 | reverse complement strand
CGTCACGTCCCGCCCCCGCTCGGCGAGCCCCGCCAGCACCCCGGTGAGCCACGCGACCCCGGCCACACCGCCGCCGCCCAGCACCAACGCCTCGGTCATGTCCGCTCCTCGGAAGTCCCTGAACACCGTTGACCCGTAAGGGAATCTACGCCGGAAGGGCCGTCAGAATTCCCGTCGGTGCCAGGGGAGGGTCAGCGGGCGCGTCGGGTCCGAGGACCAGGAGCCTTGCGCGTCGCCTCCGGTCCGGGCGCTGCGGGCCCGGTCCTGTCAGCGCCGGCCGTGCTTCCCGCCGTGCTTCCCGCCGTCCGCCCGCCCGGGTCCGGCCGCCCCCACCGTGTCCGCGCGCGCGTGCCGGGCCGCGTACGGATCGGGCGCGGCCCCCTCCGGCGCCTCCCGCTCCAGCTCCTCCCGGGCGGCGGACAGTTCCCTGCGCGCCTCCTCGCCCACGTCGGGGAAGCGGGGGTCGATGTCCATCAGGGTGTGCGCGAGGACGGCGGACGTGCAGATCCGCGCGACCCACTTGCGGTCCGCCGGCACCACGTACCAGGGTGCCCACTCCGTGCTGGTGGCCGAGAGCATCTCGGAGAAGGCCCGCTGGTACTCGTCCCAGTGGCGCCGCTCGCGGACGTCGGACGCGGAGAACTTCCAGTTCTTCTCCGGCAGGTCGATCCGCTTCAGGAAGCGGACGCGCTGCTCCTCCCTGGACAGGTTCAGGAAGACCTTGACCACCTTGAACCCGTTGTCCGTGAGGTAGTGCTCCCACTCGTTGATCTCGCGGTGGCGCCGGTCCCAGACGCCCGGGCCGCGGGCCCGTTCCGGCAGCCGCTGCCGTACCAGGTTCTCCGGGTGCACCCGCACCACGAGGACCTCCTCGTAGTGCGAGCGGTTGAAGATGGCGATCTCGCCGCGCCGGGGCAGCCGGCGGGCGTAGCGCCACAGGTAGTCGTGGTCCAGCTCCTCGGCCGAGGGCACCTTGAAGCTGCTCACCCGGACGCCCTGCGGGTTGACGCCGCTCATGACGTGCCGGATCGTCCCGTCCTTCCCCCCGGCGTCGAGCGCCTGGAGGCACAGCAGGACCCCGTAGGTGTCCTGGGCGGCCAGCCGCTCCTGGTACTCGGCCAGCAGGGCCACCCCGGACCGCAGCAGCTCCGCCGCGTCCCGCTTGCGCAGCCCGGCCTTCCAGCCCGGGTCGAAGTCCCGGGCGAGGTCCACCCGCGCACCCGGTGCCACGCGCAGGGGTGCGATGAAGTCCGCGACACGTGCGGCTCTGTCGTCCGGCACCACCGGTCAGCCCCTCTCCGGTCAGGGCGGTCGGGGCCTGGCCGCGACACCGCGCACGGCTCGCGGGCCGGGCGGCCGGGAGATCCGCGCCCGGCCCACGCTCATTCTCGGCGCGCCCGGGCAAGATCGCCTGTCGAGGCCGCCGCGCGGGCACGAGGCAGGGCGGCGAGGCGGCGGGCGGCGAGGCGGCGGCTCCCTCCCTCGCCCCCCGTGCCCTGGTAGCCGTACGACGTCCGGTCCGGCATCCGCGCGCGGCCGTGAGCCGGTCACCCGGACGGGTGAGCCCTCTACAGTCGGGGAATGGAACTGCGGCAGCTCACCTATTTCGTCGCCGTCGCCGAGGAGTTGCACTTCGGCCGGGCGGCCGGCCGGCTGCACATCGTGCAGTCCGCGGTCAGCCAGCAGATACAGCGCCTGGAACGGGATCTGGGCGCCGAGCTGTTCGACCGCTCGCCGCGCCGGGTGCGGCTGACGCCCGCCGGTGAGCGGCTGCTGCCCGAGGCGCGGGCGGTGCTGACCGCGGCCGAGCGGGCCCGGGCGGCCGTGGCGCCGCCCGCCGGGCTGCGCATCGGCACCAGCACCGGGCTCGGCGCCCATCTGGACCGGGTGCTGGCCGCGTTCGCCGCGCGGGACCCGGACGTGCCGGTGGAGCTGTACTCGCTGCCCGCCGGGGAACGGCTGGCCGGCGTCGCGGCCGGCCGGCTGGACGCGGCGTTCGTGCGGGCGGCCGAACCACCGCCCGGCGTACGGGTGCTGCCCCTGTGGCCCGATCCGCTGGTGGCCGCCCTCCCGGCCACGCACCCGCTGGCCGCCCGGCCGGAGATCGCGCTCGCCGATCTGGCCGGGTTGCCGCTTGCCCTGACCTCGCGCCGCACCAACCCCGCCCTGGTCGACCTGGTCGTCGGCGCCTGCCACGCGGCCGGGTTCGAGCCGCGGCCCGGGCCCGTCGGCGGCTCCCTCCAGGACACCCTCGCCACCATCGGCTCCCGGCCCCTGTGGACGGTGGTGTTCGCCTCCCACGCGCGCGTGCTGCACACGCCCCGGGTCGCCTACGTCCCCTTCCGCGCGCCAGGCCTCGCGCTGCCCACCGGACTGGCCGTACCCGCCGCCGACCCCACGCCGCACCTGGAGAAACTGCTGCTGGCCTGCGGCGATCAGGAAAGCTGATCGTCACGGTCGCGATCTGCCTCTTGGTCGGCGCCCCGCCGCGCGGTGGACTGGTGGCACCGGCGATCATCCTCGATCGCGGATCACCAGGGAGTCAGTCATGCCGATCGTCACCGTCCAGCAGGGCCCGCGCGACACCGAGCTCAAGCGCGACCTCGTCAAGCGGGTCACCGACGCCTTCGTGGACGCCTACGGGGTCCCGGCCGAGAGCGTGCAGGTGTGGATCCACGAGGTGCCGGCGGACAGCTGGGGCGCCGCCGGGAGGCTCACCGCCGACAAGTAGCCGGGCACGTGGAAAGGGGGGCGCTGCGGGCCGCTCGTGGTGGCTCGCAACGCCCCCCCGGCATCTACCTGAGGGGTGCTCAGGTGCGCTGCTCCCGGGTCAGGACCGGACCTGCGCGGTCACGAGGTCCGAGAAGGTGGTCAGCCGGGTGTACACACCCGGGTAACCGGCCTCCGCGCACCCCTCCCCCCAGGAAGTGATCCCTGCCAGGACGCCCCCGATGAGCAGGGGACCGCCGCTGTCGCCCTGGCAGGTGTCTACGCCGCCGGACGTGTATCCGGCGCAAACCATGTCGGACTGGACGAAGTCCGAACCGTAGGAGCTCTTGCAGCTGGAGTCGGACACGATCGGGACGGTCGCGGTCCGCAGCTGGTTGGAGGAGCTGCCGTTCTCCGAGGTGGTGCCCCAGCCGAGGATCCGGGCGGTGGTGCCGGACGCGTACAGGCCGGTCTGGGACGGGGTGACGTACGACGCCGGCTTGTACGGCATCGACGTCGCGAGGGTCAGCACGGCCACGTCGTCGCCTTCGGTGGCGTCGCTGTAGTCCGGGTTCACCCAGATCTTGCTGACCTTGCCGACCTTGCCGTCGGTCCCGTTCAGGTCGGTCCGCCCGCCGACCACCCGGACACTGCTCGCCGTCTCGCCGACCATGCAGTGCGCGGCCGTCACGACCTTGCGGGCGGCCACCAGGGTGCCGCCGCAGAACTGGCTGCCGGACGCGTCGGTGATCTGCATCACGAAGGGGTACGCCGCGGTGGTGGTGGTCGTACCGCCCACGATGGGCTGGGGTGCGGCGGTCGCCGTGGGGGAGGCGACCAGCGCGGTCGCCGCGGCGGCGGCGGTGGCCACCAGGACCGCGGCGGTGGGTCTTGCACGTCTGAGCCCGAACATGAGTCTCCTCAGTGGCGTTGCCGGTGGGGGGTCGCGCGGGTGTGGGGGTCGGTCACGGAGGTCGCGGGACCGGTCCCCGTATGCCCGGGCGAGCGGCACACCCCTTACGCTAGGACCCGGAACCTCCGTCCCCCAATGAGGGAAACCCCCTGGGGGGTGGGGGAGGGAAAACCCTCGGTCCGGCTCAGTTAACCTGGCACGTCGTCACTTCGCGCGCCGCGCCGCCGCCAAACGGACGATGTCCACGCGCGATCGGATGCCGAGCTTGCGGTAGACCCGGGTCAGGGTCGCCTCGACCGTCTTCACACTGACGAACAGCCGCCCGGCTATCTCCCGGTTGGTGGCGCCCTCCATCACCAGCGCGGCCACCTGACGCTCCATCGAGGCCAGACCCGCCAGCGCGTCCAGGGTGTCCGGGGCCCCCGGCACCGCCAGGGTCGGCTCCGGCTCCCGCCCGGTGAGGGCCTCCTCCACCTGGCGCAGCCAGGGCAGCGCCCGGCAGCGCCGGAACAGCCGCGTGGCCTCGTCGTAGGCCGCCGTCCGGCGCGGGCCGTTCTCCGTGTGCCGGGTGCGCAGCTGGGCCAGCGCGAACGCGGCCCTCGCCTCCTCCAGGCCGTAGCCGAGCTTGCTGAGCCGGTCCTGAGCGGACGTCAGCTGGGCCACCGCGGCCTCCTGGTCGCCGAGGGCCGCGCGGACCAGCGCCTGCGCCCGGTCCAGGACGGCGAGCACGCTCTCCCGGCCGAGCCGCAGGGCGTGCTCCCGGCTGGCGTCGATGACGTCCTGCGCCTCGGCCGGTTCACCGATCCGGACCAGCGCCTCGGCGAGGTCGCCGTGCCAGCGGCCGCGCGCCGGGTCGGTGATGCCGAGCCCCAGCTCCAGGCGGCGCACCCGGCGCAGCGAGCGGACCGTGCCCGCCGGGTCCCCGGCCACCAGCTGGGCGTACCCGAGGGCGCCCAGCGCCCGGGACAGGTACATCTGGTCGCCGTCCTCCTCGGCGTGCTCCACCGCCTCACGGGCGAGCGCAAGCGCGCGGTCCACGTCGCCGCCGGAGGCCTCCGCCAGCGAGGTGAGCATCGCCGAGGCGGTCTCGCCGATGCCCGAGTCCCGGGCGAGGCGCAGGCTCTCGCGGGCCAGTTCCAGCGCCCGGCCGCAGTGCCCGGCCCGCAGCTCGGTCTCGGCCAGGCCGCGCAGGAAGTGCACCTCGCTCTCCACCGAGCCGCGTCGGCGCACCTCGCGCAGCAGCGCGGTGACCGTCGCCCGGGCCTCCACCAGCTGGTCGCCCATGACCAGCCAGCGGAACCGGGCGCTGCCCGCGCCGTTGTGGTGCCAGGCCACCCGCGGGTCCTGGGGCTCCTTCAGGGCGCGCTTGATGGTCCGGGGGGCCTCCGGATGGCCCATCAGCGTCTCGGTCTGCGCCTGGAAGGCGAGGGCGAGCAGTTCGGTGCGCCGGTCGCCGCCGCGCTCGGCCAGCTCGGCGGCGTGCGCTGCCTCCTCCCGGGCCTCGGTGAAGTCGCCCTCCACGATCAGTCCCCGCCACGCCAGCTGGTAGTGGACGAGGGCCAGCAGCCGCGGGTCGTCGCCGGCGTCGGCCAGGGCCTGCGGGAAGACGGCGTCCACCTCGGCCATGGTGTGCCCGGCGGTGTCGATGACGATGATCCAGGCCCGTACCCGGTCCGCGGGCACGGTCGCCCGGGTCAGCACCTCGCGGGCGATGTCCCGGGCCAGGTCGACCTCGCCCGCGGTGATCGCGTCCTCGGCCGCCTGCAGCCGCCGGTCGTCGGGTCCGGGCGCGCTGTCGGCGGGGGTGTGCCGGGCGGCGAGCAGCCCGAGCTGGGCGGCGACCGACGGGGCGCCCCGGTCCCGGGCCAGCGCCGCGGCCTCGGCGAGCCGGGCGGCCACCTCGGGGTCGGTGCCGGTGGTGGCGAGGGCCAGGTGCCGGGCCCGTTCGATCGGGTCGGAGGCCGCGGTCGACAGCGCCGCGTGCGCCGCCCGCCGCTCCTGGGCGGGCGCCTCGGCGTACAGCGCGGCGGAGATGAGCGGATGCGCGAACCGCACCGCGGCCGGCGCCTCCTGCTCGGTGGCCAGCAGGCCGAGTTCGGCGGCCTGGGCGCACTCGGCCTCGGCGTTGTCCCGGCCGGCCGCGTGCAGCAGGGCCACGGTGGGGCGGGCCCCGGCGCTGGCCACCAGCAGGGTGCGGCGGGCCTCGACCGAGAGCATGTCCAGGCGGCTGAGGACCAGGGCACGCAGCGAGGTCGGCACCGGCAGCGGCTCGCCCGGCCGGGGCCGGGCGGCGCTCTCGGCGAGGGCGCGGCCGAGTTCCAGGGCGAACAGCGGGTTGCCGCCGCTGGTGCGGTGGATCTCGCGGACCGTGGAGCGGGGCAGGCCGCTGTGGCCCCGGTGGTCGAGGAGCTGGGCGACCTGGGCGCGGTTGAGCGGGCCGAGCCGGACGGCGACCGTGTCCGGCGGGCAGGCGCGCAGGTGGCGGGCGTACTCCTGGCTCTCCTGGCCCTCCGTGCGTACCGCGCACAGCAGCTGCACCGGGGTGCCCTCCAGACGGCGGGCGGCGAAGCCGAGCAGTTCGGCGCTGGCCGGATCCAGCCACTGCAGGTCGTCGGCGACGACCAGGACCGGGCCGCGGGTGGCGAGCGCGCGCAGCGCCGAGAGGACCGCGAGGCGCAGCGCCAGGCCGTCGCGCAGCAGGCTGGACTCGCCGCGTCCGGTGAGCGCCGACTCCAGCGCGGTGCGCTGGGCGGCGGGCAGCCGCGGGGCGACGTCGTCGAGGACCAGGCCGAGCAGGTCGGCGAGGGCCAGGAACGGCAGGTGCGATTCGGACTCGGTGGCCGAGCAGCGCAGGACGGTGTGCGCGGTGGCCCCGTATTCGTCGGCCAATGCCCGCAGGACGGTCGATTTCCCAATTCCGGCGGCGCCGTGCAGCAGCACGCTGCCGCCCGAGGCGAGCTGGTCGCGCGCGGTCGCGAACAGGTCCTCGCGGCCGATGAGCAGGTCGGGGCGGCATCGGGCAGGCTCCTGGAAGTCCCGTCGCACGGTCACCGCTCCCCTCCTGTGTCGCGTACTGGCCAAATTCTAGGCAACGATCCATGAAATCCGGATGGAGGCCGTGGTGAGGGAAATAACAAACGGTCACGCATTGGAAAATTCAGAGCACCGTCGCATGAATGGGCAGGTTTCCTCACGGTCGCGGCGGCGGGCCCGGCGCCCGCCCTTCCTAGGGCAGCAGTCCGGCCCGGCGAGCCGCGGTCACCGCCTCCCCTCGTGTGTGCGCGCCCAGCTTCCGCATCGCCGAGCGCAGATATCCCTTCACCGTCTCCGGTCGCAGGCCCAGCCGCTCGCCCACGGCCGCGTTCGTGGCGCCCGCCGCCACCCAGGACAGCACGTCCAGCTCACGCGGCGCCAGGCTCGTGCCGGCGGCCGGGCGCGGCGCGGTCAACAGACCGCACGCGGCGAGCAGTTCCGCCCGCAGCGCCGGATCGGCGATCCGCGGCGCCAGCGCGCGCAGCGCCGCATGCGCCTCGCGCACCTGTTCCCAGCCAGCCGCCCCGTCCGTCCCGCCCCGGCTCGCGGCCGGCTCCGTCCTGGCCGAGACCAGCAGCCCCCGCACCTCGTCCCGGACCACCAGCGCCTGCTCCACGTCCCGCGCCGCCGCCACCGCCGCGTCCAGCGTCCGCTCGCCCAGCGGCTGGGCCGAGCGCAGCGCGCCGTACAGCACCCCGCGCACCCGCCGCCGCACCACGACCGGCACCGCGAGCACCGAGCGGATGCCCTCGGCGGCCACCGGCACGTCGTACTCGTGGCTGATGTGCCGGGAACTGGGGTAGTCCATGACCGCGCACGGCCGGCCCAGCGCCACCGCCTTGCCGCCCAGCCCGTTGCCCGCGGTCACCGCGAGCGAGCTGAGGGCCGCCGTCGCGGTGCCACTCAGTTCGCTGATGCGGATCTGCGACCTGCCGGACTCGACCAGGCCCCCGAAGGCGACCGGAAGACCGGTGCCGCGCCGCAGCCGGGCCAGCGCACCACGTATCTCCACCGCCGCCACGGCCTCTGCTGCCACTTCATCGCTCCTTCGGCGCGGCTCCCGTGCTGCCCACACCCCCGTCCGCGTGGACCACACCCCCGTTCGGGGGTAGTGAGACCTGCATCACGGATTAGACGATGCCAGAGAGCCGCCCGGCAATGGTCGGGAACACCGGGAGTGAGCCCGCGGAAGCACACCGGCACCGGCCGGGACCCCGCCGGGGGCGAGCGACCAGACAGGCCTGGAGGAGAGATGACGACGGCGACCGAGCTGTTCCGCAGCGCTCGGGACTTCCTGCTGGAGCACCGCGAGGACTACACGACGGCCTACGAGGGCTTCCGCTGGCCACGGCCCGAGCACTTCAACTGGGCCCTGGACTGGTTCGACGTGATCGCCGCCGGCAACGACCGGACCGCGCTGCACATCGTCGAGGAGGACGGCACCGAGACCCGCCTGTCCTTCGCCGAGCTGGCCGAGCGCTCCAACCGGGTCGCGAACCACCTGGCTTCGCGCGGCGTCGGCGCCGAGGACCGCGTCCTGGTCATGCTCGGCAACCAGGCCGAGCTGTGGGAGACCGCCCTGGCCGCGATGAAGCTGCGCGCGGTCGTCATCCCGGCCACCCCGCTGCTCGGCCCCGCCGACCTGCGGGACCGGGTGGAGCGGGGCCGGGTCAAGCACGTGCTGGTGCGGGCCGAGGACACCGCCAAGTTCGCGGACGTGCCGGGCGCCTACACCCGGTTCGCGGTCGGCGGGCTGCCCGAGGAGGGCTGGGAGCCGTACGAGGACGCCCGCACCGCGTCCGCGGAGTTCGTGCCCGACGGCCCCACCCTGGCCGACGACCCGCTCATGCTGTACTTCACCTCCGGCACGACCGCCCGGCCCAAGCTGGTCGAGCACACCCACACCTCGTACCCCATCGGGCACCTGGCCACCATGTTCTGGGTCGGTCTGAAACCCGGGGACGTGCATCTGAACATCTCCTCGCCCGGCTGGGCCAAGCACGCCTGGTCCAACCTGTTCGCCCCGTGGAACGCCGAGGCGACGGTCTTCATCCACAACTACACGCGCTTCGACGCGGCCCGGCTGATGTCGGAGATGGACCGGGCCCAGGTCACCACCTTCTGCGCGCCGCCGACGGTGTGGCGCATGCTCATCCAGGCGGACCTCGGACAGCTGCGCGGCCGGCCCCGCGAGGTCGTGGCCGCGGGCGAACCGCTCAACCCCGAGGTCATCGAACAGGTGCGGCGCGCCTGGGGCGTCACCATCCGGGACGGGTTCGGCCAGACCGAGACCGCCGTCCAGGTCTCCAACAGCCCGGGCCAGCGGCTGAAGACCGGCTCCATGGGCCGGCCGAGCCCCGGCTACCGCGTCGAGCTCCTCGACCCGGTCTCCGGCGCGCCCGGCGCCGCCGAGGGGGAGATCGCCCTGGACCTGACCGAGCGCCCGGTGGGCCTGATGGCCGGCTACCACGGCGACCCGGACCGCACGGCCGAGGCGATGGCCGGCGGCTACTACCGCACCGGTGACATCGCCGCCCGCGACGAGGACGGCTACCTGACCTACATCGGGCGCGCCGACGACGTCTTCAAGGCGTCCGACTACAAGATCAGCCCGTTCGAGCTGGAGAGCGTGCTGCTGGAACACCCGGCCGTGGCCGAGGCGGCCGTCGTGCCCGCGCCCGACGAGCTGCGGCTCGCCGTGCCGAAGGCGTACGTCGTCCTCGCCGAGGGCTGGGAGCCGGGCCCCGACACCGCCAAGGTCGTCTTCGAGCACTCCCGCGAGGTGCTGGCGCCCTACAAGCGCATCCGCCGCCTGGAGTTCGGGGCGCTGCCCAAGACCGTCTCCGGCAAGATCCGCCGCATCGAGCTGCGCGAGGCCACGGCCGCCGGCTCGGCGCACGAGTACCGCGAGGAGGACTTCCGGTGACCGCAGCGACCCCGCACAGCCCGGCGGCCCCGTCGCCGTCGTACACGCACGGCACGGGGACCACCGCCCTGCTCGGCGACACCATCGGCGCCGACCTCGACCGGGCCGTGGCCGCCTGGCCCGGCCGCGACGCCTTGGTGGAGGTCGCCACCGGCCGGCGCTGGACCTACGCGGAGTTCGCCGCCGACGTCGACGAACTGGCCCGCGCGCTGCTCGCGAGCGGGATCGCCAAGGGCGACCGGGTGGGCATCTGGGCGGTCAACTGCGCCGAGTGGGTGCTCGTGCAGTACGCCACCGCGCGGGTGGGCGCCGTCATGGTCAACATCAACCCGGCGTACCGCACCCACGAGGTGGAGTTCGTCCTCAAGCAGGCCGGGATCTCGCTGCTGTTCGCCTCCCTCAGCCACAAGTCGAGCGACTACCGGGCGATGGTCGAGGAGGTCCGCGGCCGGTGCCCGCGACTCACCGAAACCGTGTACATCGGGGACCCGGGCTGGGCGGCGTTCACCGCGCGCGGCTCGGACGGCCGGCGGGACGAACTGCGGGACGAACTGCGGGCCCGCGAGGCGTCGTTGTCCTGCGACGACCCCATCAACATCCAGTACACCTCGGGCACGACCGGCTTCCCCAAGGGCGCCACCCTCTCCCACCACAACATCCTCAACAACGGCTTCTTCGTCGGAGAGACGGTCGGCTACACGGAGCAGGACCGGATCTGCATCCCGGTGCCCTTCTACCACTGCTTCGGCATGGTCATGGGGAACCTGGCCGCCACCTCGCACGGCGCCTGCATGGTGATCCCGGCGCCGTCCTTCGAGCCGAAGGCCACCCTGGAGGCGGTGCAGCGGGAGCGGTGCACCTCCCTGTACGGCGTCCCCACCATGTTCATCGCGGAGCTGAACCTCCCCGACTTCGACGGCTACGACCTCTCCACGCTGCGCACCGGGATCATGGCCGGCTCGCCCTGCCCGGTGGAGGTGATGAAGCGGGTGGTCGCCGAGATGCACATGGAGGAGGTCTCCATCTGCTACGGCATGACGGAGACGTCCCCCGTGTCGCTGCAGACCCGTATGGACGACGATCTGGAGCACCGCACCGGCACGGTCGGCCGGGTGCTGCCGCACCTGGAGGTCAAGGTCGTCGATCCGGCCACCGGGGTCACCCGGCCGCGCGGCACGGCGGGGGAGCTGTGCACCCGCGGCTACAGCGTGATGCTCGGCTACTGGAACGAACCGGAGAAGACCGCCGACGTCGTGGACGCGGGCCGCTGGATGCACACCGGCGACCTCGCCGTGATGCGGGACGACGGGTACGTGGAGATCGTCGGCCGGATCAAGGACATGATCATCCGGGGCGGCGAGAACATCTACCCGCGCGAGATCGAGGAGTTCCTCTACGCCCACCCCAAGATCCGGGACGTCCAGATCGTCGGGGTGCCGCACGAGACGTACGGCGAGGAGGTCCTCGCCTGCGTGATCCCGCGCGACGGGGCCGAGCCCCCGACCCTGGAGGAACTGCGCGCCTTCTGCGAGGGCAGGCTCGCGCACTACAAGATCCCGAGCGCGCTGCGGCTCCTCGACGCCTTCCCGATGACCGTGTCCGGAAAGGTGCGCAAGATCGAACTGCGGGAGGGGTACGGCTCCTGAAGCCCGCTCAGGCCGCGCCCGCCTCGGCCAGGGCGCGGCCCGGGCCGTTCACCGGGGTGGCGGTGCCGGCCGGATCGAGGACGAACAAGGGGACGCCCAGCGTGTCGGCACACGCGCGGGCGTCCTCGGCGTATCCGCCCAGCGAGAAGTAGGCGCAGCCCGCCGACTCCGTCATGGCCGTCAGCCACAGGCACTCCACGTCCCGCGGGGAGGCGGGGCGCACCGCCGGGTCCACCTGGGCGAGCAGGCCGGGTGCGGCCAGTCCGATGCCGGACGGGGGCCGCTGGTCGGCACGGCGTATGTCCCGGTAGCCGAGCCGGCGCAGGTAGAGCACGGTCGCGGTGACGGCGTCGCGGGCGGTGCGGATGGGCCCCGGCCGCACCGCGTCCGGGCGCGCGGGGGCGGGGGGG
>NZ_JAJSZC010000240.1:0-11837 GCF_036815105.1 Streptomyces sp. IBSBF 3136 | reverse complement strand
CCCCGCCCCTTCGCCTAAAATCTCCGCTCTTGCCCGCCTCCCCCGCGGAGTGCCGCCGCCCGGACGGAAACCGGGAGGCCCGTCATGCCCAGTCATGGAAGAGCCGATCCGGAAGGCACCGCCGTGTCCACGCCCGCCCACGAACCGCTCGACGACCCCCTCGCCCGGGAGCGCGCCCACCTCGCCGCGTCCCGTTCCGCGCTGCGCGCCATGCGCGAGGACGTGGAGGCGCTGGACATCAACGACGTCACCGCGAACTGGGTCAACGCCGCGGTGCTGGCCCACCAGATCGACGAGCGCATCAAGGCGCTGGCCGACCTCAGCGACACCCCGCTCTTCTTCGGGCGGCTCGACTACCTGCACGCGCCGGGTGCCCAGCGGGCCGAGGGCGCGGAGGGCGAGCGCTTCTACATCGGGCGGCGGCACGTGCACGACGCCGGCGGCGACCCGATGGTCATCGACTGGCGCGCCCCGGTCTCGCAGCCGTTCTACCGCGCGTCCAAGAAGGACCCGATGGACGTCGGGCTGCGCCGGCGCTTCGGCTACACCGGTGGCGCGTTGACCGCGTACGAGGACGAGCACCTGTCCGACCCGGCCGAGGCCGCCACCACCAGCAAGCTGCTCCAGCGGGAGATCGAGCGGCCGCGTGTCGGCCCCATGCGGGACATCGTGGCGACGATCCAGCCCGAGCAGGACGAGATCGTCCGCAGCGGTCTCGGCGGCACCGTCTGTGTGCAGGGCGGTCCCGGCACCGGGAAGACGGCCGTCGGCCTGCACCGGGTCGCCTATCTGCTGTACGCGCACCGGGAGCGGCTCGCCCGCACCGGCACCCTGGTCATCGGGCCGAACCGGTCCTTCCTGCACTACATCGAGCAGGTCCTGCCGGCGCTGGGCGAGCTGAGCGTGCGGCAGGCGACGGTGGACGACCTGGTCGGGCACGTGGAGGTGCGGGGCACGGACGACGCGGCCGCCGCGATCGTCAAGGGTGACGCCCGGATGGCCGAGGTGCTGCGCCGTGCCCTGTACTCCCACGTGACCATGCCCACCGAGCCGGTCGTCGTGGTGCGCGGCTCGCGGCGCTGGCGGGTGCCGGCCTACGAACTGGAGGAGCTGGTCCGCGAGTTGCTGGACCGGGACATCCGGTACGGCGCCGCCCGCGAGGCCCTGCCGCAGCGGATCGCGCACGCGGTGCTGGTGCAGATGGAGCGGGCCGGTGAGGCCCCCGACGACCGGGTGCAGGACACGGTGGCCCGCAACAGCGCGGTGAAGGCGGCCGTGAAGGCGGTCTGGCCGGCCGTGGACCCGGCGAAGCTGGTGCTGCGACTGCTGACCGACGCCGATTTCCTGGCCGAGCACTCCGAGGGCCTGCTGGACGAGGACGAGCGGAAGACGGTCCTGTGGGCGAAGCCGGTGCGCAGCGTGAAGTCGGCGAAGTGGTCGGCGGCGGACGCGGTGCTGGTCGACGAGGCGACCGACCTGATCGAGCGCACGCACTCGCTCGGCCATGTCGTCCTGGACGAGGCACAGGACCTGTCCCCCATGCAGTACCGGGCCGTGGGCCGCCGCTGCACCACCGGCAGCGCGACCGTCCTCGGCGACCTGGCGCAGGGCACCACGCCCTGGGCCACCCGGAGCTGGGACGAGGCGCTCGCCCACCTCGGCAAGCGGGACGGGGCCGTGGAGGAGCTGACGGCCGGTTTCCGCGTGCCCACCGACGTCATCGCGTACGCCTCCCGACTCCTCCCCCACATCGCGCCGGGCCTCGCCCCGGTCGCCTCGGTCCGGGAGAACCCGGGCTTCTTCGAGGTCCGCACGGCCGGCGGCACGGCCGAAGTGGTCGCCGCCTGCGAGGAGTTGCTGGGCAACGAGGGTTCGACGGGCCTGATCGCGGCGGACGCCCGGGTGCCGGCGCTGGCCGAGGCGCTGGCGGAGGCCGGCATCGCCTGCCTCGCGCCGGGCGAGGAGACCACCGCCGAGACCCGGCTGACGCTGGTGCCCGCCTCGCTCGCCAAGGGCCTGGAGTACGACTACGTCGTGCTGGACGAGCCGCAGGCGGTGGTGGACGGCGAGCCGGACGAGCGCACGGGGCTGCGCCGGCTGTACGTGGCGCTGACCCGTGCGGTGTCCGGGCTGATCGTGACCCACTCGGCGCCCCTGCCCCCACAGCTCGGCTGAGCGT
The DNA here is from genome assembly GCF_036815105.1 of Streptomyces sp. IBSBF 3136. Lineage (NCBI taxonomy): Bacteria > Bacillati > Actinomycetota > Actinomycetes > Kitasatosporales > Streptomycetaceae > Streptomyces > Streptomyces sp. IBSBF 3136. The sequence goes on along the minus strand of NZ_JAJSZC010000240.1, from coordinate 9,658 downwards.
CCGCACCCAGCCCCCCACCGCACCGGACCCGGGTCCCGGTACCGGTCCCGTTGCCGGTGCCGGTGCCGGGCGGTGCTAGACCTCGTCCAGCACCGTCCGCCACTCCCGTACCGCCGTCTCGGAGACCGGGCCGGTCCAGCCCGCGGCGCGCGCCGCCCCGCCGATGTGGAAGGCCTCGATCCCTGCGGCCCTGAGCCTCGGCACGTGCTCGAGCCGCAGCCCGCCGCCGACCATGATCTGCTGCTCGTAGCCGGGTTCCCCGCCGTGGGCCGCCTCGGCGACCAGCGTGCCGAGGCCGCCGTCCACACCGTCCGCCGAGCCGGCCGTCAGATAGGTGTCGAGGCCGGGCAGGTCGGCGAGCTGCTTGCGCAGGGCGTCCCGGTCGGCGGCTCGGTCGATGGCCCGGTGGAAGGTCCAGCGGCAGCCGTCGAGGGCGGCGACCACCCGCTCCACCGCGGCCAGGTCCACGCAGCCGCCGGTTTCGAGGAAGCCGAGCACGAACTGGTCGGCGCCCGCGTCCCGCATCTGCCCCGCCACCCGGACCAGCAGGTCCAGGTTCCCGGGGCCGCCCGCCGCGAACCCGTCCGTCAGCCGGAGCATCACGCGCAGGTCGATGTCGACGGCGGCCCGGATCCCGGCGAAGGTCCGCACGGACGGGGTGAGGCCGTCAGCCGCCATCTCGGTGACCAGTTCGAGGCGGTCCGCGCCTCCCGCCTGGGCCGCGACCGCGTCCTCGGCGTCGAGGGCGATCACCTCCAGGACCGCACGCTTGCTCATGGCACCCCATTCATCGGCGACTACAGGTCTAGTCCAATCCAAGCCTACGCCTCCACGGGGTCGCCCCCCACCTGAAGATGTCCCCTGCCCCTCCGTCGGCCCGGTCCCGAAGGAATCGCCAGACGCCGCGGAGGGGCGGAAGAATGAGCGCATGGCCGACCTCGACGCCCTGCGCCTCCGCTTCGCCCGCGCCCTGGAGGGAGCCCGCGCCCCCGGCGACGGCCCCGATCCCGCCCCTTACGCCGACAACCTGCTCGCCCGCTGGCAGGAGCCGCAGCGGCACTACCACACGCTGACCCACCTCACGGCCGTCCTCGACCACGTCGACGTGCTCGCCGAGTCCGCGGCCGACCCGGACGTCGTACGGCTGGCCGCCTGGTTCCACGACGCGGTCTACCTGCCCGACCGCTCGGAGAACGAGGAGCGCTCCGCGCACCTCGCCGAGCGCGCCCTGCCGGAGGCGGGCGTACCGGCGCCGAAGACCGCCGAGGTCGCCCGGCTGGTCCGGCTCACCGTCACCCACGACCCGGCCGGTGACGACCGCGACGGGCAGGTCCTGTGCGACGCGGACCTCGCGGTCCTGGCCGCGCCCCCGTCGGCGTACGCCGCCTACACCGCGGCGGTCCGCGAGGAGTACCACTTCGTGCCTAACGACGCCTTCCGGGCGGGCCGCGCCTCGATCCTGCGCCAACTCCTCGACCTGCCACGCCTGTTCCGCACCCCCTACGGGCAGCGGCACTGGGAGGCCACGGCCCGCTACAACCTCGCGGCCGAGCTGGAAATGCTGTCGACCTGACCGGGTGCGGCCCTTACTGTTCGCCCATGCGACAGATAAACGGGGACGACGTGACCAGGGCCGTGGCGGGATGCCTGGCGACGCTGCGGCCGGTGGTGGACCGCGACTGGGCGGACACCACGGCCGGGCGGCTGGAGTGGGACTGCCGGCGGACCGCCGAGCACGTCGCGAGCGATCTGATCGCCTACGCGGGCCAGCTGGCGGGCCGCCCTCAGGACGCGTACGTCCCGTTCGAGATCACGCTGGACGAGGGCACCGACAACACCGGTCTGCTGCACGTCATCGAGACGACCGGCGTGCTGCTCGCCACCACCGTCCGCGCCACCCCGCCCCGCGTCCGCGCCTTCCACCCGTACCCGTTCAGCGGCGCGGATCGCGAGGGCTTCGCCGCGATGGGCGTCGCCGAGGTGCTGCTGCACACCCACGACATCGCCGAGGGCCTGGGCATCGCGTACGCGCCGGAGGACGACCTGGCCGAATCCGTCCTCGCCTGGCTCTTCCCGCACGTCCAGCCCGGCCCGGCCGCCTGGCCGACGCTGCTGTGGGCGACCGGCCGCGGCGAGCTGCCCGGCCGCGCCCCGGTCACCGAGTGGAAGTGGCGGAACAACCTGGTCATCCCCGCCGAGCGGCTCACCCTGACCGGTGTCCGCCCGGCCGTCGCCCGCGACCTGCGCCTCGGCGGCGACGGTGGCTTCGACTGGGTCGGCGACGGACCGTTCGAGGGCACCCGGGAAGCCTGCGGCTTCCTGCTGAAGGCCTACGAGGGGGGCGTGCACCGGCCCGAGTTCGGCGTCTTCGTCCTGGTGCGCGAGGAGGACGGCCGCGCGATGGGCGGCATCGGCTTCCACGGCTCCCCGGACGAGGACGGCCGGGTGGAGATCGGCTACGACCTCGTCGAGGAGGCCCGCGGCCGGGGCTACGCCACCGAGGCGCTGCGCGCGCTGGCCGAGTGGGCCCTGGCCCGGGAGGACGTCCACTCGCTGTTCGCGACCGTCGAGCGGGCGAACACGGCGTCCCAGGCGGTGGTCACCCGGGCCGGATTCGTCCAGGTGAGTGACGACGGCGAGGAGAGCGGGGAGCTGGCCTACGAACTGCGCCGCTGAGCGAGCCCCTTGGGCCGGCGCAGTCCCGACGCCCGCAGCAGCCGCACCACCTCGCGGCTGCTGACCTCCACCGCCCCGGCGGCCACCGCGTCCGCGTACCGGTGCGACGGCAGATCGTAGTGATCGCGCTCGAAGGCACGCCGGGGCACGCCCAGCGCGGCGGCGAACCCGTGCAGTTCGTCGTACGACACATCGCTCACGAGATGCGACCACAGGCGCCCGTGGCCGGGCCAGGCCGGCGGGTCGACGTACACCGTCACGGGCGCCTCACGAGGACCGCGTCCCGCCCGTGGCCCGCGCCAGCGAGCCGACCGCCGCCACCTTCACGCCCGCCTGGTGGCACACCCAGTGCGGGTCGGGGCCCAGTTCGGGCTCCACCTCCAGCGCGTGCGGGTCGCCCGAGGGGCACACCGGGCACAGCGGCCAGCGGCCGTACCGCTCCAGCAGCGCGTCCTGCACGTCCTGGGCGACCAGCCCGGCCAGGTACTCGGCGCCGTCCGGCCACTGCTCGACCCACCAGCGCCGCTGCGCCACGGAGTCCTCGACGAGGGAGACCACGTCGGCCTCGGCGACCCGGCCCGCGACCAGATCGGCGAGCACGAGCGCGCGGGCGGCGTGCAGTGCCTGCTCGAGGGGGCTCGGGGACTTCATGGTCCCATTGTGCGCACTCTTGACCCCGAACCCGAACCGAAAATATCTTTCATTGGTGACCAACGACGTGAAGGAAATTTTCGGCGGTCCGGGCGGCTCGCTCGCCGCCAAGGTGCGCACCCTCGCCCCTTCCATGACCCGTTCCATGCAACGGGTCGCCGAGGCGGTCGCGAACGACCCGGCCGGCTGCGCCGCCCTCACGGTCACCGGCCTGGCCGAACTCACCGGGACCAGCGAGGCGACGGTCGTACGGACCGCCCGCCTGCTGGGCTATCCGGGCTACCGCGACCTGCGCCTGGCCCTCGCCGGCCTCGCCGCGCAGCAGCAGTCGGGCCGCGCCCCCGCCATCACGACCGACATCGCGGTGGACGACCCGCTGGCCGACGTCGTCACCAAACTCGCCTACGAGGAGCAGCAGACGCTCGCCGACACGGCCGCCGGACTCGACACGGGCCAGCTGGGCGCGGCCGTCGCCGCGCTCGCCGGCGCCCGCCGCACCGACGTGTACGGCATCGGGGCCTCAGGGCTGGTCGCGCAGGACCTCACGCAGAAGTTGCTGCGCATAGGGCTCATAGCCCACGCGCACAGCGACCCGCATCTCGCGGTGACCAACGCGGTGCAGCTGCGCACGGGCGACGTGGCGATCGCCATCACCCACTCCGGCTCGACGGGGGACGTCATAGAGCCGCTGCGGGTCGCCTTCGAGCACGGGGCGACGACGGTGGCCATCACCGGCCGCCCCGAGTCGCCGGTCACCCAGTACGCCGACCACGTCCTGACCACGTCCACCTCCCGGGAGAGCGAGCTGCGGCCCGCCGCCATGTCCTCCCGGACCAGCCAACTGCTGGTGGTGGACTGCCTGTTCGTCGGAGTCGCGCAGCGGACCTACGAGAGCGCGGCGCCCGCGCTGGCCGCCTCCTACGAGGCGCTGGCCCACCGGCACCGCACCCAGCCCAGGTGAGTGAAAGCACGAGAACCGGCACCCGAACCGAGGAAGCCACCCCCCATGACCTCCCATGACCTGCGCAGCGAGCTGGAGTCCCTCACCACCGAGGCCTTCCGGCCCGACCTCGCCGAGATCGATCGGCTGTCCACCCTCGACATCGCGCGTCTGATGAACGGTGAGGACGCGGGCGTGCCCGCCGCCGTCGCCGCCCGGCTGCCGCAGATCGCCGCCGCCATCGACGCCGTGGCCGCGCGCATGTCCCGCGGCGGCCGCCTGATGTACGCCGGCGCCGGCACCGCCGGACGGCTCGGTGTGCTCGACGCCTCCGAGTGCCCGCCCACCTTCAACACCGACCCGGCCCAGGTCGTCGGCCTGATCGCGGGCGGCCCGCGAGCCATGGTCACCTCGGTCGAGGGCGCCGAGGACTCACGTGAGCTGGCCCGCCGGGACCTCGCGGCGCTGGGGCTCGGCCCCGACGACACCGTCGTGGGGATCTCCGCCTCCGGCCGCACGCCGTACGCCATCGGCGCGGTCGAGCACGCCCGCGCGCTCGGCGCCCTGACCGTCGGTCTCGCCTGCAACGAGCACAGCGCCCTGGCGGCCGCCGCCGAGCACGGCATCGAGGTCGTGGTCGGTCCCGAGCTGATCACCGGCTCGACCCGGCTCAAGGCGGGCACCGCGCAGAAGCTGGTGCTCAACATGCTGTCGACGATCACCATGATCCGTCTGGGCAAGACCTACGGGAACCTGATGGTCGACGTCCGCGCCTCCAACGACAAGCTGCGGGCCCGCTCCCGCCGGATCGTGGCGTTGGCCACGGGAGCAGCGGACGAGGAGATCGAGAAGGCGCTCAGCGAGTCGGGCGGCGAGGTGAAGAACGCGATCCTGACCCTCCTCACCGGTGTCGACGGCCCGACGGCCGCCCGCCTTCTGGAGGACTCCGGCGGCCATCTGCGCGCCGCGCTGGCCGCGGCGGCCACCTGACCCGCACGCTCGGGGCGTGCGCAACGACCCCGCCTCCACCGCAGCCGCCGTCCTCGCCCGGGTCGGCGGCCCCGGGAACGTCACGTCCGTCGCCCACTGCATGACCCGGCTCCGGCTGGGCGTCGCCGATCCGGCGGCGGTCGACGAGGAGGGGCTGCGGGCGCTGCCCGGGGTGCTCGGGGTGGTGACGGACGAAGTCGGCGTGCAGATCGTGCTGGGTCCGGGGGTGGTCGAGGAGGTCACCGCGCGGACGGCGGCCCTGGTGCGGGCGCCCGAGCCGGCGGCCGGGCGGCCGGCCGGCCCGGGACGGGACGGCCGGGTGAAGGAGGGGATCGCGCGGCGCGACGCGACGCCGGTCAAGACCGTGCTGCGCCGCGTCGCGAACGTCTTCGTCCCGCTCATCCCCGCCCTGATCGGCTGCGGTGTCCTCGCGGGCCTGAACGGCCTGCTGCTCAACGCCGGCCTGCTGCCCGCCCTCACCCCGGCGCTGACCGCCGTCGCCTCCGGCTTCATGGCGCTGATCGCCGTGTTCGTCGGGCACAACACGGCGAAGGAGTTCGGCGGTACGCCGGTGCTCGGCGGTGCGGTGGCGGCCGTGGTCGTGTACCCGGGCGTGGCCAAGGTGACGGTGTTCGGGACGCATCTGGTGCCCGGCCAGGGCGGGGTGCTCGGCGCGCTCGCGGCGGCGCTGCTGGCCACGCGGGTGGAGAAGTGGTGCCGGGGCCGGGTGCCGGGAGCGCTGGACGTCCTGCTCACCCCCACGGTGACCGTCCTGGTCTCCGGCCTGGTCACGCTGTACGGCCTGATGTACGCGGCCGGGGTGGTCGCCACCGCCATCGGCGCGGCGGCGGACTGGCTGCTGGCCGCGACCGGGCCCGTCGCCGGGCTGGTCCTCGGCGGCCTGTTCCTCCCCCTGGTCATGCTGGGCCTGCACCAGGCCCTCATCCCCATCCACACGACCCTCATCGCCCAGCAGGGCTACACGGTCCTGCTGCCGCTGCTGGCCATGGCGGGCGCGGGCCAGGTGGGCGCGGCGCTCGCGGTGTACGTCCGCCTGCGCCACGACGTCTCCCTGCGCACGACGATCCGCTCGGCGCTGCCGGCCGGGCTGCTCGGTGTGGGCGAGCCGCTGATCTACGGGGTGTCGCTGCCGCTGGGCCGCCCGTTCGTGACGGCGTGCGCGGGCGGGGCGGCCGGCGGGGCCTTCGTCGGCTTCTTCGCGATGCTCGGCGACAAGGTGGGGGCGACGGCCATCGGACCGTCGGGCTGGGCGCTGTTCCCGCTGCTGGCGGGCAACCACGGGCCCGGGACGGCGGCGGCCGTCTACGGAGGCGGACTGCTCACCGGTTACGCGGTCGGCTTCGCGGCGACGTACCTCTTCGGCTTCACCGGCCGCTCCCGCACGACGGCGTCGGCGTGACGCACCGCCGGTCCCCGGCCGGGGTCGTCCCCCCCGAACACGACGCCCCCCTTCCGGCCTCACCGGCCGCTCACGCACGACGACGTCGGCGTGACGCACCACGGGGCCGGGTCACCCCCGCACGGCCACATCCGCGTGACGCACCGCCGGGCCCGGGCCAGGGTCGCCTCCCCGAACACGACGCGCCCCTTCCGGCCTCACCACCCACCCCGCACAACACGACCCCGTCGGCGTGACGCACCGCCGGGCCAGGTCGTTTCCCCGGTCATGATGAAGACGCTCCTGACCACCGCAGCCCTCACCGCGTGCGCCGCCGCCCTGGCCGCGCCCGCCCACGCCGACGGCAAGGCCGACGGCCACTGGACCGCCACCGGCACCGCCCACTGCGCCGGGGACCTCGTGCTGCCCGCGCTGGCGAGCGTGGCGCCCCTGCCGGCGTCCGGCGCCGCCCCCGCGTGCGGCGCCGACAGCCTGCTGCACCACGGCCGCTGACCCCGCGCACCTCCGCGTCCGAGACCGCGCGGCGCGCCCCGGCGGCCCGGCGCGCTACCTTCGAACGATGAACCACGCCCAGCTCACCGCCCTGGGCCGTGCCCTCCGCCTGGTCGGGGAGCACGGGGAGGCGCTCACGACCGACACACCGGACGCGCGGCTGCACGAGGTCAAGGCCGATCTCAGGCGCGCCCTCGACCTGCTCGACGAGAGCGTCACCGCCGGCGCGCCCACGACCCGCTGCCCCGAACACCCGCAGGGACCCGTCGACGAGAGCGCGCCGGACCGCTGCCTGCTCTGCGAGACCAGGCGCCGGGCCGCCCGGCGCTCGGAGTACCAGGGCGGAAGGCCGCGAATCACCGAGGCGCCGGCCGCCGGCCAGTCCCGGTACGGCGTCCGCGCGGACCGGCCCCAGCCCCAGCAGCGGTGGCTGCCGGAGGCGTGGAACGGCCGCGAGTGGCAGCTGTGCGGGACGCCCCGGCGGGACCGGCACGAGGCGGAGGCCTATCTGGCCGCCCAGCGGCGCGGGTCCCGGCCGGCCATGGCGTACCGGCTCGTGCACGAGTTCACCGACTACGAGGTGCTGCGGATCTGGGGCACCCCGGTGCAGGTCGACATCGAGCCGATGGGCAACCTGTAGCGGGGCCGCCCCCGGCGGTCGGGCTCAGCTCAGGGTCTTCAGCGCGGCGGCGTCGTAGGGCTTGAGCTCCTCGAAGCGGTCGGCGAGCACCTTGGCCGCCCAGTCCGGGTCCTGGAGCAGGGCACGGCCGACGGCGACGAGGTCGAACTCGTCGGACTCCATGCGGTCCAGCAGGTTGTCGATGCCCTTGACGGGGGAGCCCTGGCCCTGGAAGGCGCCGGTGAAGTCGCCGTCGAGGCCGACCGAACCGACGGTGATGACGGGCTTGCCGGTCAGCTTCTTCGTCCAGCCCGCGAGGTTCAGGTCGGAACCGTCGAACTCGGGCAGCCAGTAGCGGCGGGTGGAGGCGTGGAAGACGTCGACGCCCGCGGCGGCCAGCGGGGTGAGGACGGCCTCCAGCTCTTCGGGGGTCTCGGCGAGCCGGGCGGTGTAGTCCTGCTGCTTCCACTGGGAGTAGCGGAAGATCACCGGGAACTCGGGGGACACGGCCGCGCGGACCGCCGCGACGATCTCCGCGGAGAACTGCGCCCGGGCGACGGGGTCACCGCCGTAGGCGTCGGTACGCCGGTTGGTGCCCTCCCAGAGGAACTGGTCGAGGAGGTAGCCGTGGGCGCCGTGGATCTCCACGCCGTCGAAGCCGATGCGCTCGGCGTCCGCCGCGGCCTGGGCGAACGCGCCGATGACGTCGTCCAGGTCCTGCTGGGTCATCGCCTTGCCGGTGGCCTCGGCGCCCGCGGTGACGAGACCGGAGGGGCCCATGGCGGGCGCGTCCGGGAAGGGGTTCTGCCCCTGTTCGCGGACCATGCCGATGTGCCACAGCTGGGGCACGATGGTGCCGCCGGCCGCGTGCACGTCCTCGGCGACCTTCGCCCAGCCCGCGAGCTGCTCCTCTCCGTGGAACCGCGGGACGCGACCGCTGTTCCCGGCCGACTCGTGGCCCACGTAGGTACCCTCGGTGACGATCAGCCCGACACCGGCGGCGGCACGGCGCGCGTAGTACGACCGCACGTCCTCGCCGGGCACACCGCCCGGCGAGAACATCCGGGTCATCGGCGCCATCACGATCCGGTTGGGCACCGTGAGCCCGTTCAGCGCGATCGGACGGGAGAGGATCTGGGCCGCGCGGGAGGTGGCGGAGGTCGTGACGGTCACGTGGGGAGCTCCTCGTGAGTTGCGGGGTTAACCGGTCGGTATGTGAGCACGCATTGTTGCAGCTCCTTAAGTAATCGCCTATGCGCTGCCCCACATTCCGCCTCCGGGAAGTCCGTCACGTGACCCCGCTCACGCTCTCCCGGTTCAGCCGCCGCACCCGCTCCCGCAACACCTCCTCCTGCGGCGCCGGTTCGACCGACTCCGGCGGGCAGCCCGCCGTAACCGGGTCATCGTGCAGGTACTGCCGTCCAGCGCCGGGGCGCACGCGGCGATGCAGGGCGCCCCGAAGCTGATGGAGTTCGCGGATGCCGCTCCGATGGTCTACTTCGAGGGGGTACGTAATCGGCGACTGGAGGACGATCCGGCCAAGGTCGCACAACTGCGTTTTGTGTACGACCTTCTCGTGGCCTCCGCGCACTCGCAGGAGAAGTCTCTGGCCCTCATCGAGGCGTTGGCGGAGGATTACGCCCATGAGTAACGCCCCTGACTACGAGCTGAGCTGACGCAAGTCGACGTACAGCACCGGCGGCGACAATTGCGTGGAAGTAGCCGATGGCCACCCCGCCCTCGTCCCCGTCCGTGACTCCAAGACCCCCCGAGGCCCGAAGCTCGGGTTCCGGCCGGAGGCCTGGTCCGCGTTCGTCGCGGCCCTCAAGCTTTGAGCTCCGAGCCCTCTTTGCACGGAATGGGTAGGGCC
>NZ_JAJSZC010000239.1:0-11851 GCF_036815105.1 Streptomyces sp. IBSBF 3136 | reverse complement strand
CTCCTCGACACCCCCGCCCGGCCCACCGGTCCCGTGGACATCCGGCTCGTCGTCACCGACATGGACGGCACCCTGCTGGACGACGCCAAGCGGATACCGGACGGGCTCTGGCCGATGCTCGCCGAACTGCGCCGGCGCGGGGTGCTGTTCAGCCCGGCCAGCGGCCGCCAGTACGCCACCTTGGCCCGGCAGTTCGCCGAGGTCGCCGAGGGCATGGTGTTCATCGCGGAGAACGGCACCTACGTGGTCCGCGACGGCGTGGAGCTGAGCTCCGACCCGCTGGAGCGCTCCGTCGCCGCGGGCGTCGCCCGCACGGTACGGCGGCTGGCCGCGGACGGTGTCGACGTGGGCGCCGTGGTCTGCGGCAAGCGGTCGGCCTACGTCGAGCGGGCCGACGAGGCGTTCCTGGCGGAGGTGCGCAAATACTACGTGGAGCACCGGGTCGTCGAGGACGTCACCGCCGTCGAGGACGAGGTGATCAAGGTGGCGCTGTTCGACTTCGGGCCCGTCGAGCGGACCACCGCCCCGGCCCTGGAGGCGTTCGCCGCCACCCACCAGGTCGTCGTCTCCGGCGAGCACTGGGTCGACGTCATGAACCGCACCGCGAACAAGGGCGCCGCGCTGCGCGGGCTCCAGCGCGAGCTGGGCATCACGCCCGCGCAGACGATGGTGTTCGGGGACTACCTCAACGACCTGGAGATGCTGGACGCCGCCGACTGGTCGTTCGCCATGTCCAACGCCCACCCGGAGGTCGTCCGCCGGGCCCGCCACCTCGCCCCGTCCAACAACGACAACGGCGTGCTGCGCACCGTCTCCCGGGTCGTCGGGATACCGCTGTAGGTCACCGGGCCGGCTTCACGCCCACCGCGCCGTACAGCGAGACCGGCTCGGTGGGGTCCGGGTCCTCCTCGGGCCGCCAGTGCGCCACCGACACGATGCCCGGCTCCAGCAGGTCCAGGCCCTCGAAGAAGGCGCCCACCTCGCCGTGCGAGCGGGCCACCAGGGTGACCCCGCCCGCCGCGTAGGCGGCGATGCCCCGGCGGACGTTCTCCGGCTCGAAGTCGGCCGTCATCGTCGACAGCACCAGACAGCTCCCCGGTGCCAGCGCGTCGACCAGCGTCGCCACCAGGTCGTGGGCGCCGTCCTGGTCGGCGACGAAGTGCAGCAGGGCGATGAGGGACAGGGCGACCGGCCGGTCGAGGTCCAGCACGCCGGCGGCCCGGTCCAGGATGGCGCGCGGGTCGCGGGCGTCGGCCTGGACGTACTCGGTCACGCCCTCGGGGGTGCCGCGCAGCAGCGCGGACGCGTGGGCCAGCACGATCGGGTCGTTGTCGACGTAGACCACGCGGGCGTCGGGCGTCACCGACTGCGCGATCTGGTGCAGGTTGGGCTCGGTGGGGATGCCGGTGCCGATGTCCAGGAACTGGCGGACGCCCTGGGCGGCCAGCGCCCGGGTGGCCCGGCGCATGAACGCCCGGTTGGCCAGGGCGGCGCGCGGCGCGCCGCCGTCGATCGCCGCGATGCGGCGGCCGAGTTCCTCGTCGACGGGGTAGTTGTCCTTGCCGCCGAGGAACCAGTCGTACACCCGCGCGGGATGCGGGCGGGTGGTGTCGATCTCCTGGGCGGCCGGTCCGGTCCCCGTCACGTGTCGCTCCTCCGCTCGGCCGTCCCCGTGGTCGTCGGGGGCGTGCGAGCAGTCTGACACGATCACGCGGCGTGCCGGAGGCACTCCTCGGCCAGGTCCGGCCCGCCTCAACACGGAGGCGGGCGGGGCGCTTTGGCGTCCGCGGCGGGGACGGGCGGCCCGCCCGTCCCCGTGCGGGCTACGGCTTGAGCGGGTCGTGTCCCAGGGTCATCAGCCGGTGCCGGAGCCGGGTGTCCTCGTCCGTCCTCTCCGGCAGGGGCTCGTTCTCCATGTCCACCAGGTCACCGACCGTGTCGACGACCTTGTACATCACGCGGACGTCGTCGTCGGTGAGGTCGGTGCGGCGCTTCTGGAGGATGGCCAGGACGTGCTGCCCGGTGGGAGAACCGGCCTCCTCCGGCAGCGGCTCGGTCTCCTCGGCCGCGTCCCGGACCCGGAGCCAGGCCGCCAGCTCCTGAGAGGTCATGTTCACCACGCGGTGGAAGTCCTCCCACAGCGCGTCGAGTTCGAGTGCGTCGGCCACGGGGTTTGCCTCTCCGTGCGGGGTCTGGTGTGCGTCTGCGTGCCGCGGGCGGCGTCAGCCGGCGTCGCCGGTCCGGTTCTCCGCCTCGAACATCCAGCGGTGCTTCTCCAGGTCGGCGGTGATGGAGATCAGCAGGTCCTGGGTGACCGGATCGGCCTCCTCGGTGACCGTGATCCGCTCGCGCAGGCGGCGGATCGCCGTCTCCAGCGCCGACACCGTCAGCTCCACCACCTCGGTGTCGCGCAGCCAGCCGCTCTTCGCGCCGGGCAGGGCGAAGGTGGCGGCGACGGTCTCGGGCCGGCCGTCCGGCGGCACGCCCAGCGCGGCGGCGCGCTCGGCGACCGTGTCGGAGTGGGCGCGGGCCGTCTCGACCACCTCGTCCAGCTGGAGGTGGATCGACCGGAAGCGCGGGCCCACGATGTTCCAGTGCGCCTGCTTCCCGACGAGCGACAGCCCGAGCAGGTCCACCAGGGTCTCCTGCAGGGCGGTACCGGTGACGCCGAGCGCCTCCTCGGACAGCGTGCTCCTCACCACGGTCATGGTGCGTACGTTCCCTTCCGTCATCCGACTTGCGTCCGGTGACGCGGGTGCCCGGCGGGTCGCCGGGCAAACGTCGCTGATCAGCCGGGCAGTACCCGGTCCAGGAAGCCGATCACCTCGGCGTGGACGGCCGCCCGGTCCGTCTCGTGGAACACCTCGTGCCGCGCCCCCGCGAAGATCCGCTCCGTCGCCCGGCCGCCGGCGAGGCGCTCCACCCCGATCCGGCTGCCCGGCAGCGGCACCAGCCGGTCGTCGTCCCCGTGCAGCCACAGCAGCGGCAGCGCGCCGATGTCGCCGCCCTCGGCGACCGCCTGGAGGGTCCGCACGAACGCCCGGAGCGTCGGGCGCTTCATGGGGCCGTGCCAGACCAGCGGGTCGGCGGCGTAGGCGGCGCCCACGGCGGGGTCGCGGGAGAGCGCGGCCGGGCTGATCGGGGTGTCCGGGATCTCGTCCAGGGCGAGCAGCCGCCCGGGCAGCTCCCAGACGCCGATCACCGGCCCGGACAGGATCAGCGCGCTCAGTTCGGCGCCGTACCGCTGGGCGTAGCGGGCCGCGATCAGGCCGCCCATGGAGTGCCCGACCATGACGAGCGGCAGGCCCGGGTGCGCGGCGCGGGCCAGGTCGGCCACCCGGTGCACGTCCCCGACCACGTCCTCGAAGTCCTCGATCACCACCCGCTCGCCGGCCGACCGGCCGTGCCCGACGTGGTCGGGTCCGTAGACGGCCGCGCCGTGGCGGTTGAGCACGCCCGCCAGTTCGTCGTACCGGCCCGCGTGCTCCCCGTACCCGTGCACGACGACGACCAGCAGGTTCGGCGCCGGGTGCGGCCACTCCCGCACGGCGATCCGGTCGAGGAGGTACTCGCGGACCTCGGTCATCTCTCCTCCAGCGGTGGCGGGGAAGGTACCCGGGGATCTTCCCAGGGAGCCGGTCGGCGGTCTATAGTCCAAAACTAGCAGTGCTAATTAAGTCGTGCTGTCACACCAGCCTAGGTTTCGTGCTGATCCACAGCGTCGTCGGTCAGGAGTCCATGCCGTGCGTCCCGTCCACTTCGCGGCCGCCCGCCGCACCCCCATCGGCAAGCTCCGCGGAGCCCTGTCCGGCGTACGGCCCGACGACCTCGCGGCGACCGTGATCCGCCACCTGGTGGCCGAGGTGCCCGCGCTCGACCCGGCCCGCGTCGACGACGTCTACTGGGGTGCCGCCAACCAGGCCGGCGAGGACAACCGCAACGTCGCCCGCATGGCCGCGCTGCTGGCCGGCCTGCCCGAGTCGGTGCCCGGCGCCACCGTCAACCGGCTGTGCGCCTCCGGTCTCGAGGCGGTCACCACCGCGGCCCGCACGATCGCCGCCGGCGAGGCCGACATCGTGATCGCGGGCGGCTCGGAGTCCATGAGCCGCGCCCCCTTCGTGCTGCCCCGCCCCGACGAGGCCCTGCCGCACCGCATCGAGACCGTCGACACCCGGCTCGGCTGGCGCCTGGTCAACCCCGCCATGAAGGACCTGCACGGCCTGCTCTCCATGGGGGAGACGGCCGAGGAGGTCGCCGAGCGGTACGGCATCTCCCGTGACCGGCAGGACGAGTTCGCCCTGCGCAGTCACCAACGGGCGGCCGCCGCCCGCAAGAACGGCCACTTCGACGACGAACTGCTGCCCGTCGAACGCCCCGACGGCATCACGGTCGAACAGGACGAGTGCGTCCGCGAGGACACCTCCCTGGAGAAGCTGTCCCGCCTCAAGCCGGTGTTCCGCGCGGGCGGCACGGTCACCGCGGGCAACGCCTCACCGATGAACGACGGCGCGGCCGGGCTTTTGCTGGTCAGCGAGGAGGCCCTGAACGAGCTGGGCCTCGAGTCCCTCGGCCGGTACGTCGCCGGCGCCTCGGCCGGCGTCCACCCGGACGTCATGGGCATCGGCCCGGTCCCCGCCACCCGCAAGGCGCTCGCCCGGGCCGGCTGGGACGTCTCCGACCTCCAGGAGGCCGAGTTCAACGAGGCCTTCGCCGCCCAGGCGCTCGCCTGCGTCGACCAGCTCGGCGTCGACCCCGACCTGGTCAACCCCAGCGGCGGCGCCATCGCCCTGGGCCACCCTCTCGGCTGCTCCGGCGCCCGCATCCTGACCACCCTGCTGCACCGGATGCGCCGCACGGGCGCCGGGCGCGGCCTGGCGACCATGTGCGTCGGCGTCGGCCAGGGCAGCGCGGTACTGGTCGAGAGGCACTAGGGCCTGTTGCGAAAGTGGCCTCGTCGCCCGGAGGGCGGCCGCGCGGCGTTCGGTGCGTGCTCTCGGCGTGCCGCCCGGAAGTCCTCGTACTGGGCGTACTCGGGCTTTCGGGCGGTGCGCCGAGAGTGCGTGCCGGGCGTCGCGCGGCAGAGGACCACTTTCGCAACAGGCCCTAGCCGCACATCGACGGGGGCCCGGCAACGGGATTCGGTACACGAGCCGCAGCAAGAAACGGAGCACCACCCCATGGCCACCCTGTCCGTCGCCGCCGTACTCGCCGAGAACGCCCGGCGCCGCCCCCACAAGACGGCCCTCGTCGAAGGCGATCTGCGGCTCTCCTTCGAGCAGGTCTGGCAGCGCTCCCTGGCCCAGGCCGGCGCGCTCACCGGCCTCGGCGTGCGGCCCGGCGACCGGGTCGCACTGATGGCGCCCAACACCGCGGAGTTCCCGGTCGCCTACTACGCGATCGCGGCCGCGGGCGCGGTCGTCGTCCCCGTCCACCTGCTCCTGACGCCCCCCGAGGTGGAGCACGTCCTGAAGGACAGCGGCGCCACCCTGCTCCTCGTGCACCCGCAACAGGCGCCCACGGGCCGGGCCGCCGCGCAGGCCCTCGGGGTCCGTGTGGTCGAGCTGGGCGACGAACTCGACCGGCTCGCGGCCGACGCCCGGCCGCTGCCCACGTACGTCACCCGCGCCGCCGACGACCCGGCGGTCGTCTTCTACACCAGCGGCACCACCGGCGTCCCCAAGGGCGCCGTGCTCAGCCACTTCAACCTGGTCATGAACGCCACCGTCAACGCCTTCGACGCCAACGACATCCGCGCCGACGACATCGCGCTCGGCGCGCTCCCGCTCTTCCACGCCTTCGGCCAGACCGTCTCGCTCAACTCCACCTGGCGGGCGGGCGCCACCCTCGTCCTGCTGCCCCGCTTCGACGCGGCCCGCGCCATCGAGCTGATGGTGAAGGAGGGCGTCAACACCTTCCACGGGGTGCCGACCATGTTCGTGGCCCTCGCGGCCGCCGCCGGGGCCGCCGACGCCCTTCCCGAGCTGCGCGTGTGCGTCTCCGGCGGGGCCTCGCTGCCGGTGGCCGTCCTGGAGCGGTTCGAGGCCGCGTTCGGCGCGACCGTCTACGAGGGCTACGGACTGTCGGAGACCTCCCCGACGGCCACCGTCAACCAGCCCGTCTTCGGCACCCGGGCCGGCACCATCGGTCACCCGCTGTGGGGCATCGACGTGGAGATCGCCCGCGCCGATGCCGAGGACCGCGTCGAACTGCTGCCGACCGGCGAGCTGGGGGAGGTGGTCATCCGCGGCCACAACGTCTTCTCCGGCTACCTCGGCCGCCCCGAGGCCACCGCCGAGGCCCTGGTCGACGGCTGGTTCCGCACCGGGGACCTCGGCACCAAGGACGAGGAGGGCTTCCTCCGGATCGTCGACCGCAAGAAGGACGTCATCATCCGCGGCGGCTACAACGTCTACCCGCGCGAGGTCGAGGAGGTCCTGGCCCGGCACCCGCAGATCGCCCAGGTCGCCGTCATCGGCCTGCCCGACGAACTGCACGGCGAGGAGGTGTGCGCCGTCGTCGTCCCCGCCGAGGGCACGGTCCCGGACGCCGCCGCCCTCACCGAGTGGTCCAAGCAGCAGCTGGGCCGGCACAAGTACCCGCGACGCGTGGAGTTCACCGACGCGCTGCCGCTCGGGCCGAGCATGAAGGTGCTCAAGCGAGAACTCCGGGCGCGATACGCCGGAGACTGAGCCGGGCACCGGGACTGGCCCACCGCTGAGCCCGGTGGCGGCGCGGCCCCGCGTGGCTGGGCGCCCGGCATCGGGATCGTCCGAGGCCGAGTTCGGCAGCAGCACCGCCGGGTGGGTGAGCCCGGCGGCGCCGCGCCCCGTGCGGCTGGGCCTGGCATGGGGACCGGTCCGCGGGTGGGCCGGCATCGGAACCGGCCCACCGCCGAGCCCGGTGGCGGAACGGCCCCGCGGGTGTGCCCGGCCGTGGCACGACCCGCCCGGGTGGGCCCGGCACCGGGACGGCCCCGCCGCCGAGCGCCGCACCGGAGCCGCCCCGCCGCCGAGCCCCGCACCGGACCCGCCCCGCGGCTGGGCCCGTTCCGCGGGACGGACCCGTGGCGGCCGGATGCGTGCGCATAGCATCGGCCTCCGCATGAACACGATGACGCTCTGGCACATATCCGGCTGGGAGTTCGCCGCCCTGGCCTTCGCGGCGCTGCTCGTCGGCTTCTCCAAGACCGCTGTCAGCGGTGCCAACACGGTCAGCCTGGCGATCTTCGCGGCGGTCCTGCCGGCCCGCGCCTCCACCGGCGTGCTGCTGCCCGTCCTGATCGCGGGCGACGTCCTGGCCGTCCTCACCTACCGGCGGCACGCCCACTGGCCCACCCTGTGGCGGCTGTTCCCGGCGGTGGCGGCG
The DNA here is from genome assembly GCF_036815105.1 of Streptomyces sp. IBSBF 3136. Classification (NCBI taxonomy): domain Bacteria; kingdom Bacillati; phylum Actinomycetota; class Actinomycetes; order Kitasatosporales; family Streptomycetaceae; genus Streptomyces; species Streptomyces sp. IBSBF 3136. Next base: position 4,486 of record NZ_JAJSZC010000239.1, on the reverse strand, counting down.
GGCGTGGTCCTCGGCACGCTGTTCCTGCTGTGGGCCGACGACGGTGTGGTGCGCACCTCGATCGGTGCCATCCTGCTGCTCATGGCCGGGGTCACGATCAGGCGGCGGCGCCGGGCCGCGGCGCCCGACCAGCCGGACGAGCCGGACGAGCCGGACACGGTCACCACCCGGACCGGCCGGATCAAGGCACGCTCCTACGGCGTCCTCGGCGGGTTCACCACGATGGTCGCCAACGCGGGCGGCCCCGTGATGTCGATGTATCTCCTTTCCGCGGGCTTCCGCAAACTCGGCTTCCTCGGCACGTCGGCCTTCTTCTTCCTCATCGTCAACGTGTCCAAGGTGCCCTTCAGCGCCGGACTCGGCCTGATCGACGGCCGCTCCCTGCTCCTGGACGCCGCGCTCCTGGTGTTCGTCGTGCCCGGTGCGCTGCTCGGCGGCTGGGCCGTGCACCGCATCGAGCAGCGGCTGTTCGAGCGGCTGGTGATCGCCGCGACCGTCGTGGGCGGCGTGCAACTGCTGCTCCGCTAGCCGGCAGCCGCCCGGCGGCTCACCCGGGCAGCGGACCGGCCGGTACGACCTCGTACGCTCACCCCATGTCCCCGCACGTGCTGATCCTCGGCGGCACCACCGAGGCCCGCCGCCTCGCCGCCGACCTCGCGGCCCGCCCGGGCTTCCGGGTGACCACCTCGCTCGCGGGCCGGGTCGCCCGCCCGGCGGCCCTGGCGGGCGAGGTACGGACCGGCGGCTTCGGCGGCGCCGAAGGCCTCGCGGACTGGCTGCGCGCGCACCACGTGGACGCGCTGGTCGACGCCACCCATCCGTTCGCCGAGTCGATCACCGCGAACGCGGTCCGCGCCGCCGCGGTCACCGGGGTCCCGGCGGTCGTCCTGCGCCGCCCCGGCTGGCGGCCGGGCCCCGGCGACCGGTGGCACGAGGTCGCCTCCACGGCCGCGGCGGCCGAGGCGGTGTCCCGGCTCAGCCCGGGCAGCCGGGTCCTCCTCACCACCGGCCGCCTCGGCCTCGCCGCCTTCGCCCGTCTGACGGAGCAGCACTTCGTCACGCGCTCCGTCGAACCGCCGGCGCCGCCCCTGCCGCCGCACACCGAAGTGGTCCTGGCACGCGGCCCGTTCACCGTCGCCGAGGAGAGTGAACTGCTGCGCGCCCACCGCGTCGACATCGTCGTGACCAAGGACAGCGGCGGTGCGGCCACGGCCGCGAAGCTGACCGCCGCCCGGGCTCTCGGGCTGCCCGTGATCGTCGTACGCCGGCCCCCGCTGCCGGACGGGGTGACCGCGGTGCCGGACGTGGCGGGCGTGCTCGACCGGCTGGGCTTCGGCGGCTGAGCCCCCGGCGCCCCGCCGCCGTGCCGGTCAGCCCTCGCCTGAACCCGGGTTCCTGCGCAGCAGATACGTGTCCATGATCCACCCCTTGCGCTCCCGCGCCTCGGCCCGCAGCCGCTCGATCCGCGGACCGGCCTCGGCGAGCGGCCCGGACACGAGGATCTCGTCCGGTGTGCCGAGGTACGCGCCCCAGTAGATGTCGATGTCGTCCCCGGCGTACTTCCGGAAGGCCTGGTGCGCGTCCAGCATCACGACGACGTCGTCCACCCCCTCCGGGAAACCCTCCGCCAGCCGCCGGCCCGTGGTGATCTGCACCGGCCGCGCCACCCGGTTCAGCCCCGTGCGGTGCCGGGCGACCAGCGAGGAGACACTGCTGATGCCGGGCACCACGTCGTACTCGAACTCCACCGCGCCGCGCCCCAGCACCTCCTCCAGGATTCCCAGCGTGCTGTCGTACAGCGACGGGTCCCCCCACACCAGGAAGGCCCCGGTGCCGTTCTCGTCCAGCTCCCCGGCGATCAGCCGCTCGTAGATCTCCGCGCGTGCGCTGCGCCAGTCCTCCACGGCCGGCGAGTACGAGGCACCGCCCGCCGCGCGGTCCCGCTCCGGGTCACGGACCTCGGCCACCCGGTACCCGCCCCCGGGCAGGTGCGCGTCCAGCATGTCCCGGCGGAGCTGGGTCAGATCACTCTTCACCTCGCCCTTGTCGAGCAGGAAGAACACGTCCGTGCTCCGCAGCGCCTTGACCGCCTGCAGGGTGAGCTGGTCGGGGTCGCCCGCACCGATACCGATGACATGAATCTTTCGCACGCCCCGAGTCTGCCGTATGCCTCCGGCCGCGGGTGCGGCGCCTCCGCCCGCCCCGCGCCCGCTCAGAAGCCGAGCCGGGGCGCCTCGGCCGCCGCGTCGACGGGACCCGCACCCCGCTCCACCCGCCCGGCCAGCTCCCGCGCCCACACGACGAGCCCGGCGACCCCGATCCCGTGGGGCCGGTCCTCCCCGGTGGCGGCCGACCACTCCTCGACCGCACCCGCGCCGCGCCGCAGCAGCCGCGCCCCGCCGGTGGCGTTGCCGCGGGCCGCGTGCGTGAGGCCCACCGCGAGCTGGGCCAGCCCGCGCCACAGCGCGCGCTCCTCACCGGGACCCGACTTCCACGCGTCCTCGAACACCTCGTGGGCGTGGAACGGCTTCCCCGCCTCCAGCAGCGCCTGCGCCTCCACGACCGTCTCCCGCGGGGTCCGCACGACCCCTTCCGGCTGCCGCGCGACCCCTTCCGTCCCGTACGGCAGCGGTCGCCCCAACCCGTCCCGCGGCCGGGCGTTGCGCGCCCGCCCCTCCGGGTCCCGGTCCCGGCGGCCCGTCGTCCCGCCCGTGCCGTCGCCCCTGCCGTCACCCGTCCCAACCGTGTCGCCCATACGACCGATTGTCCCCGCCCCGCCCCGAACCCTCTTCGGCGCACCCCCGCGCGTGGGGTAAAGTGCTGTTCGCGCGATCACGCGGGTCACCGTGAGTGAGCGCATCGGGACGTGGCGCAGCTTGGTAGCGCACTTGACTGGGGGTCAAGGGGTCGCAGGTTCAAATCCTGTCGTCCCGACTTGTGAGAGTCGCGGGTGAGAGGCCGTCTCCGGGAGACCGGGGCGGCCTTTTCGCGTATGCACCGGCGTTCGCGGTGTTCCCGGCGTCCCGGGTGATCCCCGCTGTGCCGGTGGCGCCGCCGGTGCCCGGTTCCGCGGAGTCGGCTGCCCGGTCCCGTGCGGACGGCCATCCCCCACGTCTCACTCACGCCCGCCCCGGTCGTGTCGGTCAGACCCGGCCGCGGCGCCGGCCCGCCAGGACCGCGTAGACGATGATGCCCGCGAACAGGAACAGCACACCCTGGTACACCGCCGTGTAGCCGGCGCCCGCGACGAGCCAGATCGAGAAGCCGGCCGCGACCGCCGTGACCACCGAGTCCCGGGCGAGCCGCGCCCGGTCGACGGCCTCGCGTCGGCCGGCGGCGAGGTGGAACACCTGTGCGGCGGTGGCCAGCAGGTAGGGCACGGTCGCGGTGAACGTGGTGACGAGGACGAGCACCTCGAAGACCTTCGCCGAGCCGGACGCGTAGTTGTAGACGGTGAGCAGCGAGGCGAGGACGACGGTGACGCCGACGCCGACGGTCGGCACGCCCCGCCGCCTGCGGGCGAAGGCGGCCGGGAACAGGCCGTCCCGCGCGGCGGCGTAGGGGGTCTGGGCGCTCAGCAGTGTCCAGCCGTTGAGGCAGCCGGTCATCGACACCAGCGCGGCGAGCGCGACGGCCCAGCCGCCCCAGCCGCCGCCGAACATGGCGTCGACCGCGTCCGAGAAGGGCGCGGTGGACCTGACCAGACGGTCGTGCGGGACCGTGCCGAAGACGGACAGGGTGCCCAGCAGGTACACCAGCGCGGCGCCCGCGGTGCCGATGACGGTGGCGCGGCCCACGTTGCGGCGGGCGTTCCTGACCTCGCCGGCGCTGACGGCGGCGGACTCCACGCCGAGGTAGGAGAAGAGCAACAGGGCGGCGGCGGCGGACACCGCGCCGACGGGGCTGTGGCCGGTGGCGTTGAACGCGCCGAGGTTCGCCGGGTCGAAGAAGAAGAGACCGCCGACCGCGACGAGCAGCAGCGGGACGAACTTCAGCACGGTGGAGACGAGCTGGACCGCTCCGACGTAGCGGGTGCCGGCGAAGTTGGCGAGGGCGGGCAGCCACTGCAGCGCCAGCGCGGCCAGGCACGCGGTCCAGCGGTGGCCGTTCACCGGGATCAGCACGTCGAGGTAGCCGACGGCGGCGACGGCGAGCGCGGCGTTCGACACCCAGGTGGTGATCCAGTACGCCCAGGCGGCGAGGAAGCCGGCGAAGTCGCCGAATGCCTCGCGGGCGTAGACGTAGGGGCCGCCGGTGCGCGGGTCGCGTTCGGCGAGCCGGCCGAAGACCAGGGCGAGCGCGATGGCGCCGACGGTCAGGACGCCGAAGGCGACCAGGCTGACCGTGCCGTAGGGGGCGACGGAGGCCGGGAGCAGGAAGATGCCGCCGCCGATGATGTTGCCCATGACCAGGGCGGTGGCGACGGGCAGCCCGAAGCGGCGGGCATGCCTGCCGGTGTCGCCGTCGGGGGCGGGGGTCTTGGGGG
>NZ_JAJSZC010000238.1:0-11877 GCF_036815105.1 Streptomyces sp. IBSBF 3136 | reverse complement strand
GGCGCCGGGGCCGCCGCCCGGCCCCGGGCACCCTCGCCCGCGCCCTCCCGACGCTGCTGATCGCCGGCGGGATCCTGTACGACCTGCTCACCCCGCGGGCGTTCACCGCCGTCCCCTTCTTCACCGCCGCCCCGCTGGTGGCCGCGCCCCTGTCCTCGCTGCGCACCACGGTGCTCACCGGCCTCGCCGCCCTGTTCGCCACCTTCGCCGTGCAGGCCCGCTTCGGCACCGGCGGGGACGCCAGTCTGGTGACCGAGGTGGTCACGGTGGCCACCGTCGCCCTGCTGGCCGCCGCCATCAACCGGGTCGTACGCCTGGGGGACCGGCGGCTCGCCTCGGCCCGGGAGATCGCCGAGGCCGCCCAGCGGGCCGTGCTGCCCGAGCCGGCCGCCCGGATCGCCGGCTTCGACATCGCGGCCCGCTACGAGGCGGCACGCAAGGACGCCTTCATCGGCGGCGACCTGTACGCCGTGCAGGACACCCCGCACGGCGTCCGGCTCATCGTCGGGGACGTGCGCGGCAAGGGCCTGGGCGCGGTCGCCGCCGTCGCCGTGGTGATCGGGGCGTTCCGGGAGGCCGCCGAGCAGGAGACCACGCTGGAGGCGGTGGCCGAACGGCTGGAGCGCGCGCTGGCCCGCGAGGGCACCCGGCGCTACGGGATCGACGCCTTCGAGGGTTTCACCACCGCCGTCCTCGCCGAACTCCCGCACCGCGAGCCCGTCGTCCGGATCGTCAACCGCGGTCACCCGGCGCCGCTGCTGCTGCACGCCGACGGCTCGCTGCGCAGTCTGACCCCGTGCGAACCCGCGCTGCCCCTCGGCATGAGCGACCTGGGCCGGTGGCCCGACCGGTCGACCGAGTACGTCTTCCCCGGCGGCGCCACCCTGCTGCTGTACACCGACGGCCTGTCCGAGGCCCGGGACGCGCACGGCCGCTTCTACGACCCCTGGCGCAGGCTCGCCGGCCGCCGCTTCCCCGACCCGCGCACCCTGCTCGCCCGCCTCGCGGCCGAGGTGCGGCGGCACTCCGGTGGCGGCACGGCGGACGACATGGCGCTGCTCGCCGTACGGCGGCCCTGACCGGTGTCCCCTCGACCACCTTCACCCAGAGTGACCGGACGGAAGCCCTCCGCATCACATCTGAGTCACCATCAAAACCCCTGAGACTGCTGAGCTCTGGTCAACTCGCCCGCTTTCCGCCGTTCCTGACGCGTACGTCCAGCCGAAAGAACCTTAATGATCAAGCCGAACGGCTTGGAATCTCACAGTCAGGTCTATTAACGTTCGATAACGCAGCGCGGTCGTCCCAGCCGTCACCAGAGGCGGCTCCGTGCGCACGCGCCGAATCCCGTAAGGGAACCGGGGAACCACCACCTTGGGGTGAATCACGCGAATACCGCCGTGAACCGTACTGGTCCACGGCTCGTATACGCGCGTAGGAGACCTTCCTGCTCCGAACCCGTCAGCTAACCCGGTAGGCGGAGGAAGGAAAGGAGTACGCCCGCGTGGCGTCCAACCGGCCTGCCCCAGAAGCCCCGTTCGTGCCGGCTCAGCGTGAGTCCGACACCTTCGGCTACGGCGAGTACCGCACCGAAGAGGGCCCCTGGGAGGAATGGAATCCCACTGAGGAATCCATTCGCCCCGTGCGCGGCCGGCACCGCGTCGCCAAGCAGCGCGGCGGCGGACTCGCCCGCAGCTCCACCGTCCTCGGCGTCGGCGTCATCGCCGCAGTCGGCGCGGGCGGCATGGCCAGCGCGCACACCGGCAAGCCGCCGGTGTCCATCTCCATGCCCGACCTCCCCTCCGTCGGTTCCCTCTTCGACGACGGCTCCGCCGACGCGCCCGCGGCCACCACGGCCTCGCTGAGCAACGTCGGCACCGCATCAGCTTCCGCCGACAGCGACCGGAGCGACGCCGGCGAGGCCCTGCGCAACCGGATCATGGCCCAGGCCGAGCAGCAGCAGAGCAGGGCCGAGACCAAGGCCACCGCCGCGGCGGTGGCCGCCGCCGACAAGCAGACCGCCGACGCGGCCGCCAAGGCGGAGAAGGAGGCGGCCGCCAAGGCCGCCGACGCCAAGGAGAAGGCCGAGGCCGCCGCCAAGAAGCAGGCCGAGCAGGAGCGCCTGGCCGAGCTCGCCAAGCAGTTCCAGCTGCCGGTCGTCTCGTACACGATCACCGGCACCTTCGGCCAGCCCGGCTCGATGTGGTCCTCCGGCTACCACACCGGCCTCGACTTCGCCGCACCCACGGGCACCCTGATCAAGGCGATCCACGGCGGCACCATCACCGAGGCGGGCTGGGCCGGCGCCTACGGCTACCGCACGATCCTCACCCTGGACGACGGCACCGAGCTGTGGTTCTGCCACCAGTCCTCGATCAACGTCAAGGTCGGCCAGAAGGTCGGCACCGGGGACGTCATCGGGCGGGTCGGCGCCACCGGCAACGTCACCGGCCCCCACCTCCACCTGGAGGTCCACCCGAACGGCCAGGCCACCGGCATCGACCCGATGACCTGGCTGCGCGGCAAGGGCCTCACCCCCTGACCGGCCGCTGAACCGGCCCCCTCAGCCCTGACGGCACCCCCCCGGACGTCAGGGCTGCGGGCCGTCGTGTTCACACACCGTTCTCGGGAGAACCGGAATGGGCGGTGCCGCAGTGACGGTTGAGACAGGCATGACTGCTTCCCCGCGCAAACTCGGCACCTCCGGCCTCGAGGTCTTCCCGCTCGCCCTCGGCGGCAACGTCTTCGGCTGGACCGCCGACGAGAAGACCTCCTTCGCCGTCCTCGACGCCTACACGGCCGCCGGCGGCAACTTCGTCGACACCGCCGACTCCTACTCGGCGTGGGTCGAGGGCAACAAGGGCGGCGAGTCCGAGACGATCATCGGCAAGTGGCTCAAGGCACGTGGCAACCGCTCCGACGTCGTCGTCGCGACCAAGGTCAGCCAGCACCCGGAGTACCAGGGCCTGACCGCCGCCAACATCAAGGCCGCCGCCGACGCCTCCCTGCGCCGCCTGGACACCGACTACATCGACCTCTACTACACCCACTTCGACAAGCCCGAGGTGCCGGTGGAGGAGATCATCGGCGCACTGGACGAGCTGGTGCGGGCGGGCAAGGTCCGGCACATCGCGGCCTCCAACATCAGCCCCGAGCGCCTGCGGGCCTCCCTGGACTTCTCCGACCGCGAGGGCCTGGCCCGGTACGTGGCCCTCCAGCCGCACTACAACCTGGTCTCCCGCGACACCTACGAGGGCCCGCTGCAGGACCTCGCCGCCCGTGAGGGCCTCGCCGCGGTCCCGTACTTCGCCCTCGCCTCGGGCTTCCTGACCGGCAAGTACCGCCCCGGTACGCAGGTCGACAGCGCCCGCGCCGGCTCGGCCGCCAAGCACCTCCAGTCCGAGCGCGGCCAGAAGGTCCTCACCGCCCTGGACGAGATCGCCGCCGCCCACGACGCCCCGGTGGCCACGGTCGCCCTCGCCTGGCTGGCCTCCCGGGCGACGGTGGCCGCCCCGATCGCCTCGGCCCGCACCGTGGAACAGCTTCCGGCGCTGCTGGCAGTGGCGGAGCTGGAGCTGACGCAGGAGGACCTGGACCGGCTGACCCTGGCCTCCGCCTGAGCCCCGCCGCGCCGGGTCCCGGTCACCACCGGCCCGGCGCGGTCCGGCGCCCGCCGCCGGGCCCGCGTGAGCCGGACGACAGGCCCTAGGTCCGATACGGGTTGTGGACGGGGTACGGCACCGCCGGGTACCCGTGGGGCGCCCAGTACGCCGTGGCCGCGGGCACCCGCATGGATGCCCCGGCCGCGTACTCCAGCGCCGGCCGGGCGACCGCCCTGCGCCGCCACAGCTCGGCCAGCAGCTCCCGCTCCCGGTCCACGAAGCCGGCCCCGGCCCGCCCGAGCCGCCCCCGGTGCCGCAGGAACGCCAGCGAGGTGGCGTAGGCCTCGTACTCGGCCACCGCCCGCGCCGCGGGCCGCCCCCCGAGGTGCTGCCGTGCGTGGTCCCGCGCCGCGCGCCGCGCGCGCATGGACCCCAGGACGAACGGCTCGGCCGGCCCCAGCCACCCGGCGTACACGTAGACCGGCAGCTCCTCGCGTACGGTCCGCAGCTCCCGCTGCCGCGTCCAGATCGCCAACCAGGTCAGCAGGCCGAACGCGGGCACCATGAAGGCGCCGTAGACCGCGAAGAACCCGAACGGGCCGAAGGTCGAGGAGCCGTTCCAGAAGGCGTGCATGCTCATCGCGAGCAGCAGCCCGCCGAGCGGCACCAGGGCGCGCCGCGCGTGCTGCCGCTCGGCCGAGAGCGCGGCGACGCCGAAGCCGATGCCGGTCAGCACGGTGAACAGGGGGTGCGCGAACGGGGACATCACGACGCGCACGAAGAAGGTGGCGGCGGTGACGGATGCGATGCCCCTGCCGCCGGTGACCTGGTCGGTCCCGAAGGCCGTGCCGAGGTAGAGGATGTTCTCGGTGAAGGCGAACCCGGTGGCGGTGATCCCGGCTATCACCACGCCGTCGACGATCCCGGTGAAGTCCCGTCTGCGGAAGAGGAAGACCAGGAGCACGGCCGCGGCCTTGGCGGACTCCTCCACGATCGGCGCTATCACGGTCGCGCCGAGGGTGTCGGCGCCGGCCGGGTCGGCGGTCGCCGTGGCGATCCACTTGGTCGCGAAGGTGTTGGCGACGATGGCTATGAGCGCGGCAGCGCAGGCCCCCCAGGCGAACGCGAAGACCAGGTTCCGCCAGGGGCCCGGTTCCACCCGGTCCAGCCAGCGGAAGGCGGCTATGAGCCAGGGCACGGGCAGGACCGCGAGTCCGAGGCCGACCAGGAAGCCCTCGGTGCCGGTCTGCCGGCGCACCATCGCGAGGATCACGAGGCCGGACAGCGCCAGCAGCGTGATCAGTGCTCCGTAGCGCACCCGGCGGCGCTGCCACCAGTGCGGGTGCGCCCCGCTTCCGGGGCCGGGCGGGAAGGTCGGGTACGGAGGACTGGTGGCCACGGCATCGACCCTAACGGGGGACCGGACGGACGGTGCCGGCGCTGTCGCCGGACCGGCTGGTTCCGGCGTGCTTACGGGTTCCGGCGAGGTACGCGGCGGAAGAGCAGGTCGTTCACCACATGTCCCTTGTCCAGTCCCTGGCCCTCGAAACGGGTCAGCGGCCGGAACCCGGGACGCGGCGCGAAACCGCCGTCGGCCTGGGTGTTCTCGAAGTCGGGGTGCGCGTCGAGCACCTCGAGCATCTGCTCGGCGTAGGGCTCCCAGTCGGTCGCGCAGTGCACGATCGCGCCCGGCCTCAGCCGGGTCGCGGCCAGCGTCAGGAACTCGGGCTGGATCAGCCGCCGCTTGTGGTGCCGCTTCTTGGGCCAGGGGTCCGGGAAGTACACCCGCAGGCCGTCGAGCGAGTCGGGCCGGAGCATCTCCCGCAGCAGGATGATCGCGTCCCCGTTGGCCACCCGGACGTTGGACAGACCGTTCTGCTCGGCCAGGTTGAGCAGGTTCCCCTGGCCCGGGGTGTGCACGTCCACGGCGAGGATGTTGGTGCCGGGGTCGCCGGCCGCCATCTGCGCCGTCGCCTCGCCCATCCCGAAGCCGATCTCCAGCACCACGGGGGCGTCGTTCCCGAACAGCTCGGCCGGATCGATCACCCGCTGCCCGTCGATGTCCAGGCCCCACTTGGGCCACAGGCGCTGCAGCGCGTCCGCCTGCCCCGCCGTCACCCGGCTGCGCCGCGGCTGGAAGCTCCGGATCCGCCGCTCGAAGTGCGACCCGGCGGGATCGGCCCTCGGGCCGTCCGGGAACCGCGGCTCCCCCTTGACCCGGCTGTGCCGGACGGACACACCGGGAAGATGCGGGGACGCCGGCTCGGCGGGACCGGACCGGGGGGCTTCGGAGGCATTCAGCGAGTCAGACACAGTGCCACGATTTTACGGCGCCGACCGCCCCCACCCGACGGCCCTCGTCCCGCCCCCGCCTGAGGGTGCCCGTCAGCGCCGCGGAGACCCTGCAGCGCCGCGCGGGCCCTCGCCGGCGCGCGGAGGGCCGCATCAGCGCCGACCGTCGCCAGCGCCGCGCGGGGGACGTCATCGGCGCCCCGGGCGTCTTCACCGGCGCTCCGTCCGCCCCCGGCCGCGGAGGGCCCGTCAGCGCCGCGGAGGCCCTGCAACGCCGAGCGGGAGCGCGCCGGGAACGTCACCAGCGGCGGACGCCACCAGCGCTGTGAGGCACCTCACCCACGAGGCCGAACCCCACCCGGCACGCGGGGGACCTCATCAGCGCCGCGCGCGGGGCCTTACGCCGCCGCGAGCATGGACAGCGCCCGGCGTCCCACCTCCCGGCCGATCGGCAGCGAGGCGGTGGCCGCGGGCGACGGCGCGTTCAGCACGTGCACGGTCCGGGCGCCCTCCTGGATCAGGAAGTCGTCCACCAGCGTCCCGTCCCGCAGCACCGCCTGCGCCCGCACCCCGGCCGGTGCCCGGACCAGATCCGTCTCCTCCACCGCGGGCAGCAGCCTGCGCACCGCTTGGAGGAACGCCCTCTTGGACACCGAGCGGCGCAGCTCACCGGCGCCGTACCGCCAGTGCCGCCGAGCGATCACCCAGGACCCCGGCCACGCCACCGTCCCGGCCAGCTCCCGGGGCCGCACGACGCCCCAGCCGTACCCCTCCCGGGCCAGCGCCGGCACGGCGTTGGGCCCGATGTGCACGCCCCCGTCGATCCCGCGGGTCAGATGCACCCCGAGGAAGGGGAACGCCGGGTCCGGCACCGGATACACCAGACCGCGCACCAGCTCGGGCCGCGCCAGCTCGTAGTACTCCCCGCGGAACGGCACGATCCGCACCCCGGGCTCGTCCCCGGCCAGCCGCGCCACCTCGTCGCAGTACAGCCCGGCGCAGTTCACCAGCACCCGCCCGCGCACGACCTCCCCGCCCGCGGTCAGCACGGCCACGCCCCGCTCCGGCCGGCGGTCCACCCGCACGATCCGCGCCCCGTAGCGGATCTCCGCCCCCGAGGCCCGGGCGAGCTGCCGGGCCACGCCCACGAAGTCGCACACGCCGGTCGTGCCGACGTGGATCGCGGCGAGTCCGCGCACCTCGGGCTCGTACTCGCCGATCTGTGCGCCGCCCAGCTCCCGCACCGGTATGCCGTTCTCCCGGCCGCGCTGCACGAGCGCGTGGAGGCGCGGCAGCTCGTCCCGCTCGGTGGCGACGATCAGCTTGCCCGTGACGGCGTGCGCGATGCCGTACTCGGCGCAGAACTTCACCATCTCGGCGGCGCCCCGCACCGCGTACCGCGCCTTGAGCGAGCCGGGCCGGTAGTAGATCCCGCTGTGGATGACCCCGCTGTTGCGCCCGGTCTGGTGCCGGGCCGGTCCCGGTTCCTTCTCCAGCACGGTCACCCGCGTACCCGGCGCCGCCCGCGTGATCGCATACGCCGTCGACAGCCCGACGATCCCGCCCCCGACCACCAGCACGTCGCAGTCGTACGCACCGTCCCGCACCTGCACCACCTCCCACCTCGATAGTGCACTGCGCCACTGACAGCGCCTTCAAACGCGGGAGGGCGGCGCTCCTAGGCCAGAGCCATCAGCAGCGGCCTGGCCCGCTCCCGCAGCTCGGCCACCCGCGGCTCGTCCCCGTACGGCTCCAGCCGGTGCAGCAGGTCCTTCACGTACTCGGTCGTCCGGGCGGACGAGATCCGCCCGGCCACCTCCACGGCCCGCACCCCCTGCTCGCACGCGGCGTCCAGGTTCCCCGACTCCAGCTCGGCGACCGCGGAGACCACCAGCCGCAGCCCGTGCGAGCGCACGAACTCCTCCGTGGGCTTCGACAGCGCCTGCTCGGTGAACCGCCGCACCTGGCGCGGCGCCTTCAGATCGCGGTAGCACTCCGCGGCATCAGCGGCAAAACGGTCATAACCATAGAAGCCAAGCCATGTGGGGTCGTTGTCACCTTCCCTGGACCGTTCGAGCCAGCTCTCCGCGGCCTTCAGTGCCGCCCCCGCCGCCTGCGCGTCCCCGGCGCGCGCGTGGGCCCGCGCCTCGACCAGCCGGAAGAAGCTCATGGTGCGCGCGGTCGCCAGTCCGCGGTTGCGCTCCAGCGCGGCCTGTGCGAGATCGACGCCCTCGTCGCCGAAGCCCCGGTACGTCGCCTGGAGCGACATGGAGGCCAGCACATAGCCGCCGAGCGGGACGTCAGCGGCCGCGCGCGCCAGCCGCAGCGCCTGGATGTAGTACCGCTGCGCGGCCTCCTGCTGGCCGGTGTCGAAGGCCATCCAGCCGGCCAGGCGGGTCAGTTCGGCGCTGGCCCCGAACAGGGCGCGGCCGACCTCGTCGGAGTAGGAGCCGAGCAGCAGCGGCGCCGCCTCCACCCGCAGGCACTCGGGCACCATGGACGAACGCCAGTCGCCGCCCCCGTACTTGGAGTCCCAGCGCCTGGCGTCCTCGGCGGCCTCCCGCAGCTTCTGCACATCGCTGTGGCCGACTTTGATCGGTGCGCCGGAGCCCTCGGCGGAGTTCGCCTCCCGCGCGACCGAACTGTCGGCGGGGGTTATCAGCCACCGTGACGCGGGCGTCGCGTACGCGCTCACCGCGAAGGACCCGGCGAGCGACTGCCAGATGCCGCCCGTGCCGGCCCGGCGCCCGGCCAGGTCGAGCCGGTACAGCTCCGTCGCCGACCGCACCGCCTGGCCGACGTCCCGGGGGAAGGCGAGGCCCACCTCGGGTGCGGGGTCCGCGTCCGCCAGGCCGATCTCGTGGAGCGGGACCGGGCGGCCGAGCTTCTGGCCGATGGCGGCCGCGATGAGGTGCGGCGCCGCTCCCTGCGGCACCATCCCCTTCGACACCCAGCGCGCCACCGAGGTCTTGTCGTAGCGAAGCGTCAACCCGCGTTGGGCGCCAAGGTCGTTGACGCGTCGCGCGAGTCCTGCGTTGCTGATTCCCGCGAGGGCGAGAACGGTGCCGAGTTTTTCGTTCGGCCCGCGTTGCTCCCTGGACATGCGCCACCCCTCGACACAGACGGCTGCCGCGCTGGCATAACCGTGCGGCATTCGTAAACCCAGCGTAGTTCGCCGCATCCCAAGCGTTAAGGGGCATTGTTCCGGTTGGCGGGATTGTGGCCCGTACGGGAGTACGGCCCTGTACGCACCGTGCACGGGCTGCCGCGACGTGCCCCCGCCCGTGTGGCCGTGCGCCCGTCCGTGCGCCTTACTCCGGCCATCGGGGGAGCGGTTCCATGGCTGTTGCGTGGGTCGGCCCGCTGTACTGGATCCAGCGGGCTGGGGGACACCGCCACCTTCATCCCCGCGGGTGGCGGACCGGTCCGGGAGGCGAATCCCGCCTCCCGGACTGTGCGCGAACGCGGGGCGTCATACGCTGCCCAGGCCTGTACGGAGCGTGCTCGAATCTCGTGGGCCGCAGTCGAATTGGCTGAAAATCGACCCCGCCTCCCGCCGGTGATTTCCGTTCCCACCACGGCACTTGAGGGCGCGAAGGGCGTTTTCGGGGCGCGTTCCGGGGGCGCATTCGCATCGCACCTTACCTGCGCCGACCTCGCCCCGCGCCGTCACCCGCCTTGCGCGGCAGGGCACTTCGGGCGCACCCGACGCGGCACCCGCGCGGCCGCCCTCCCGCCCGCCGCACCGGCCCGTGCGGGATTTTCCCTCGATCGAAGGCGGCGTCACCGCCCCTCCGCGGCGCGTTCTTCATGGCAGCATGGGGACCCGGTTCGTGCGGTGCTCTGTGTGGTCCACAGCCTGTGGAGGCGTCGATGCGGTGGTTGGTGGGGTGGAGCAGCACCGCCGCGGGCGCTTCCGGAACGGGTACCGCGGGCGCCACCGGCTACGACGGCGAGACCCTGCACCCCGTCGGCTCCCACCTCCTGTGGGGCGACCCCGACCCCCTGTGGGCCGTGGGCGACTGGCGGCCGGACGAGGTACGGGTGGTGCGGGCCGACGCCCAGAACCGGATCGCCGTCCTCGGCACCTGCGCGGCCGGCGACGAGGAACTACGGCGCGCGCTGTTCACCGCGCGCGGGGGCGCACTGCGCCACCTGACCACCTGGCCCGGCAGCTACACGGCCGTCGTCCAGGTCGGCCGCCGGATCACCGTCTGCGGCGACCTCGCGGGCGCCCGGCCGGTGTTCCACACCCCCTGGGCAGGCGGCACGGCCTACGCCACGGCCGCCCTGCCGCTCGCCGACCTCATCGAGGCCAACCTCGACTTCGGCCACCTGGCGGCCCTGCTCGCGGCCCCCGACGTACCGGCCGCGCTGCGCGACACCACCCCGTACGAAGGGGTACGCCGCATCCCGCCCGGACACGCGCTCGTGCTGCGCGCGGGAGCGCGCGAGATCGCCGGGTACGAGCCGGTGGCCTCCCTCGCCGTGGCCGCGCCCCCCGCCGACCCCGACCGCGCGGTGGACGCCGTACGGGACGCGCTGGTCGAGGCCGTGCGCGCGCGGATGTCCGCGCCGCGGCACGTGCCCGACCTCGACCCCGGACCGGTGCCCGGCATGGGCCCCGCCGAGCGGCGCGCCGCGCGCGGCATGCCGATGCCCGGGATCGGCGCCGACCTCTCCGGCGGCCCGGCCTCCGGCACGCTGGCCCTGCTGGCGGCGGGACTGCCCGGCCGGCCGGGCACGCTGCTCGGCCACGGCACGGGCGCGGGCGAGCGGCTGCTCGCCGTCACCTTCAACGACCTGGCCGTCGGCGGCCGGGAGGCCGAACTGGAGCGGGCCGGGACCCTCGCGGCCAACCCGCGCCTGCACCACGTGGTGGTCACCGGCGGCGAGGAGACCCTGCCGTACGCCGACCTCGACGGCCCCCTCACCGACGAGCCCGGCCCCTCGCTGGTCACCGCGGCCCGCCACCGCGCCCGGTTCGCCGCGGGCAGCGCCGACCACTTCACCGGCCACGGCGCCCGCCAGGTCCTGGACGCCCATCCGGCCCGCCTCGCCGACCTCCTCATGGACCGCAAGCGGCGCCACCTGGTCCGCCCGGTCGCCGCGCTCGCCCGGGCCGACGGCTCGGTGATGGTCCCCGCGCGCGTGTACGGCGCCGCACGGCGGCTGGCGCGCACCCCCTACCGGACCGGCCTCGAACTGCTCGCCGAGCGGCTGATCCGGCGCCGCTTCGACGAGCCCAAGGGCGCGGTCGGCGCCTCCCTCGCCGCGCTCGCCTGGGCGAGACCCGGGCCGGCGGCGCGCTGGCTGACCGGAGAGGCACTGGCTGAAGTATCGGTTCTGCTCGGGTTCGAGCCGGACCGCTCCACCCTGGGCGCGAGCCAGCGCCCCGGCGAGTTCCACGCACGGGCGGTGCTCGCCCGCTACGCCGCCGACCTGCGCGTCCTGGAGCAGGCCGCCGAGATCCGCTCCCAGCGGCTGCACGCACCCTTCCTGGACAACCAGGTCGTCCGCGCCTGCCGCGAACTCCCCGAGGCGCTGCGCGTCCAGCCCGGCGCACGCTCGGCCGTGCTGCGCACCGTCCTCCAGGGCGCCGGCGTCACCGACCTCCCGCCCGGCTGGGGCACCCCCTCGCACGCCTCCTCGGCGGCGGCCACGCGCGCGGGGCTGCGGCTGGCCGCCGACTCGCTGGTGGACCTCTTCTCCACCCCGTTCCTGGCCGAGGCCGGCCTGGTCGAGGCCCGGGTGGTCCGCAAGGCCCTGCGTGCCGCCGCGGCCGGCGAACCCCTGCCCCTGGACGGCCTGGCCGACCTGGTCTCCCTGGAACTCTGGCTCCGCCGCCTGCTCTCCCGCCGCGGCACCTGCTGGACCGGCACCCCCGCCCGCGCGCGTGCCGTCCCCTCCGGAATCCAGCCGAGAAGAGACGCCCTGGCCTCCGGCGCCTGACGGCCCACGAACCGGCCCCACCCGACGGCCC
>NZ_JAJSZC010000237.1:0-12060 GCF_036815105.1 Streptomyces sp. IBSBF 3136 | reverse complement strand
CCCCCAGCAGCACCCGCAGCCCGCCCCCGGCCCCTACGGCTATCCCCAGCAGCAGTACCAGCCCTACGGCGGCGGCGGCCTGGGCACCACACCGCCCTACGGGCCGCCCCCCGTGGGCACGTACCAGGAACCGGAGCGCAAGAACGGCCGCTCCACCGCGCTCCTCGTCGTGATCGCGCTGGTCGTGGCGCTGGGCGCGGGCGGCTCGGTGTTCGCGCTGATGGAGCACGGCGGCGACGACACGGCCGGCGGGACGGTCAGCGCCGCCCCGACCGGCACCCCGGGCACACCGGACCAGACGCCCCCGACGCCCACACCGACGACCTCGGCACCGTCCTCCTCCGCGCCCGCCGACGGAGCCGTCCCGGACGCCTACCTGGGTACCTGGGAGACCACGATCGAGAACGCCAACGGCTCCAACAGCCGCCGGCTCACCATCGCGCAGGGCAAGGTCGGCGACACGGTCCTCACCCTCGTCGCCGACGGCCCCACCGACGGCGGCGGCAGCTACCACTGCGTCTTCGAGGCCGAACTGGCCGAACAGCCCGCGGCGAGCGGCCCGCTGGAGATCGGCCCGTCCACCGTGACCTCCGGCGAACCCCGCTCGTCCTGCTCCCCGGGCGAGGCCAGCGAGGTCACCCTCCAGTCCGACGGCCGCCTGAAGCGGGCGAAGAAGGGCGGCGGGGAGAGCCTGACGTACGACAAGCAGTGACCCGGGTCCCGGCGGACAGGCCCTAGCGGGGCTCCGGGGGACGCTGGCGGGGCATGTTCGGGCGGGTGCCGTTCGCGGGCGGCAGCGGGAACCGCCCCACCGGCGCACCGGTCTCCGCCCGCGCCCCGGCGGCCACCGCCGCCTGGATGCCCAGCGGCGCCGGGCCCGTCCGGAACTCCACCATCCAGTCGGCCGTCTCCGTGCGCACCAGCTCCGTCACGTCCTCCGAGAACCGGCGCAGCACCGCGAGGCACCGCTCGGCCGCCTCACCGGCCGTTCCCTCGGCGGGGCCCAGCACCTCCCGCACGCTCTCCGACGCCCAGTCGAACTGGAGCGCCTGGAGCCGCCGCTGCACGGCCTGCGCGGTGGCCACGTCCCTCATCCACCCGGAGGTGACCCCGAAGAACCGGTCGACGCCGACACAGGCCACCGCCAGCATCAGCGCCAGATACCCCCACGGCGCCACCCCGCCGACCACCCCGGTCAGGTCCAGCAGCGGGAGCGCCGTCCCGCAGACCGCGCCCGCGGCCGCGCCGGCGCGCAGCGCCCGCGCCCCGCGCCGCTTCCACACCCGGTCCGTGAGGTACCAGGCCGCCGTCCCCAGTGCCCCGCGCTCCACCCACCGGTACAGCTCGTCGAGCCGCTCGGCGGGCTCCCCCCAGTCCCCGAGCGGGAACACCCGCCCGGTCAGGTCGCCCGGCCGCAGACCGGCCGCGCCCCCGCCCCACCCGTCCTGTGGCGGACCCTCGGGCTGCATCTCCGGCTGACCCACCCGGCTCTCCCTACTGAACACGACACCGAACACGGCACCGAACACGACTCCGACCACGGCACTGAAGACGACCGGTGACATTGCGTGACATTGCATGCCGACGCGGGGCACCTTTCCTACCGCCCAATGGGTGGCCCGGACGTGGCTTTCCCGACTTTTCCGCCCGGAAGAGCGCCTTGATCAGGTATAGGGCCACGTTCTTTCTCACTCGAAAGAGTGGCGGGGCGATGGCGGCGGGGACCACGTAGGCTCGTGCACAGCGGAGAAACAACGGAGCAGTCGAGGAACCAGGAGCTGATCGTGATCCCCGGTGGTGGCCAGCCCAACATGCAGCAGTTGCTCCAGCAGGCCCAGAAGATGCAGCAGGACCTGCAGCGGGCGCAGGAGGAACTGGCGAACACGGAGGTCGACGGGCAGGCGGGCGGCGGCCTGGTCCGGGCCACCGTGACCGGCTCCGGCGAGCTGCGGGGCCTGAAGATCGACCCGAAGGCGGTGGACCCGGAGGACACCGAGACCCTCGCCGACCTGATCGTCGCGGCCGTACAGGCGGCCAACGAGAACGCCCAGGCGCTCCAGCAGGAGAAGCTGGGCCCGCTGGCCCAGGGCCTGGGCGGCGGCAGCGGCATCCCCGGCCTGCCGTTCTGACGTTCGTCGGCTCCGCGACACCCGTACCGCCTTCCAAGGACGGGCGGCAGCCGACTACCGTACGTACCGCAAGGTCTCCAGGAAAGGCAGTCCGTTGTACGAAGGCGTGGTCCAGGACCTCATCGACGAGCTGGGGCGGCTGCCCGGCGTCGGTCCCAAGAGCGCGCAGCGGATCGCCTTCCACATCCTGCAGGCTGAGCCGGCCGACGTGAAGCGGCTAGCCCAGGCGCTCCTGGAGGTCAAGGCGAAGGTCCGCTTCTGCGCGACCTGCGGCAACGTGGCGCAGGAAGAGCTGTGCAACATCTGCCGCGACAGCCGTCGCGACCCCTCGGTGATCTGCGTGGTAGAGGAGCCGAAGGACGTCGTCGCGATCGAGCGCACCCGGGAGTTCCGCGGCCGCTACCACGTCCTGGGCGGCGCGATCAGCCCGATCGAGGGTGTGGGCCCGGACGACCTGCGCATCAGGGAGCTCCTGGCGCGGCTGGCGGACGGCACGGTCACCGAGCTGATCCTCGCCACCGACCCCAATCTCGAAGGCGAGGCGACGGCCACGTACCTCGCCCGCATGATCAAACCCATGGGCCTGAAGGTCACCCGCCTGGCCAGCGGCCTCCCGGTGGGTGGCGACCTGGAGTACGCGGACGAGGTCACCCTCGGCCGCGCCTTCGAGGGGAGACGACTGCTAGATGTCTGACGCCACGCTGCACGCCACAGCGCAGAACCCGGACGACTTCTCGGTCCAGATCGCGGACCAGGTCGAGAGCTTCCTGGTGGCCGTCGCCGAGGTCGCCAAGGGCGACGAGCCCGGCTCGGCCGTCCCCTTCCTGCTCCTGGAGGTCTCCCAGCTGCTGCTGGCCGGCGGGCGGCTGGGCGCGCACGAGGACATCGTCCCCGACGAGCGCTACGAGCCCGACCTGGGTCCCGAGGGGGACGTCGACCAGCTGCGCGAGAACCTCGCCCGCCTGCTGGAGCCCGTCGACGTGTACTCCGAGGTCTTCGACCCCTACGCGCCGCGCACCGCCCCCGTCCCGGCCCGGATCTCCGACGACCTCGCCGGCGTCATCGCCGACCTGCGCCACGGCATGGCCCACTACCGCTCGGGCCGGATCACGGAGGCGCTGTGGTGGTGGCAGTTCTCCTACTTCTCCAACTGGGGCCCCACCGCCTCGGCGGTCCTGCGCGCGCTGCAGTCGGTCCTCATCCACGTCCGCCTCAACCAGCCGCTGGAAGAGCTCGACGGCCTCGACACCGACCAGGCGATGGGTGACGAGACCCTGGAGTTCGAGGCGGGCCAGGTCATGGCGGAGGAGATCGGCGGACCCCTCGGGATGCGGCAGGGGAACTAGCGTCCTCGTCTGTGACCCGGGGCACTTTCTGCGTGGTGGGCGGAGCGCTGGGCAGGTTCCGGTTCGAGCGTCCGGCGTCTCACCATGCGGGAGCAGGAGGGTGGATTTCGGACGCTCGGTAAACTGAGCCGACACAAACGAACCGAGCGAGGAGCGCACGTGGGCCTTGTCGTGCAGAAGTACGGAGGCTCCTCCGTAGCCGATGCCGAGGGCATCAAGCGCGTCGCCAAGCGGATCGTGGAAGCCAAGAAGAACGGCAACCAGGTGGTTGTCGTGGTCTCCGCGATGGGCGACACGACGGACGAGCTGATCGATCTCGCCGAGCAGGTGTCTCCGATGCCTGCGGGCCGGGAGTTCGACATGCTGCTGACCGCCGGAGAGCGCATCTCCATGGCGCTGCTGGCCATGGCGATCAAAAACCTGGGCCACGAGGCCCAGTCGTTCACCGGCAGCCAGGCAGGCGTCATCACCGACTCGGTCCACAACAAAGCCCGGATCATCGACGTCACGCCGGGCCGGATCCGGGAGTCGCTCGACAGGGGCAACATCGCCATCGTCGCCGGCTTCCAGGGCGTCAGCCAGGACAAGAAGGACATCACCACGCTGGGACGCGGCGGGTCCGACACCACGGCCGTGGCGCTCGCCGCCGCCCTCGACGCCGAGGTCTGCGAGATCTACACCGACGTCGACGGTGTGTTCACCGCCGACCCGCGTGTGGTGAAGAAGGCGAAGAAGATCGACTGGATCTCCTTCGAGGACATGCTGGAGCTCGCGGCCTCCGGCTCCAAGGTGCTGCTCCACCGCTGTGTGGAGTACGCCCGCCGTTACAACATCCCGATCCACGTCCGGTCCAGCTTCAGCGGACTTCAGGGCACGTGGGTCAGCAGTGAGCCGATTGGGGACCAGAAGGTGGAGCAGGCCATCATCTCCGGTGTCGCGCACGACACCTCCGAGGCCAAGATCACGGTCGTCGGCGTGCCGGACAAGCCGGGTGAGGCCGCCGCGATCTTCCGCGCCATCGCCGATGCCGAGATCAACATCGACATGGTCGTGCAGAACGTGTCCGCCGCCTCCACGGGCCTGACGGACATCTCCTTCACGCTGCCCAAGACCGAGGGCCGCAAGGCGATCGACGCGCTGGAGAAGAGCCGCTCCGGCATCGGCTTCGACTCGCTGCGCTACGACGACCAGATCGGCAAGATCTCGCTGGTCGGCGCCGGTATGAAGACCAACCCGGGTGTCACCGCCTCCTTCTTCGAGGCGCTGAGCGACGCCGGCGTGAACATCGAGCTGATCTCCACCTCCGAGATCCGCATCTCCGTCGTCACCCGCGCCGACGACGTCCCGGGGGCCGTGCGCGCCGTGCACACCGCCTTCGGACTCGACTCCGACTCCGACGAGGCCGTCGTCTACGGAGGCACGGGCCGGTAATGGCGCCGACCGGGAAGCCGACGCTGGCGGTCGTGGGTGCGACCGGGGCCGTCGGCGCGGTCATGCTCCAGATCCTGTCCCAGCGCGCGGACGTCTGGGGCGAGATCCGGTTGATCGCCTCCCCGCGCTCGGCCGGCCGCAAGCTGGCCGTGCGCGGGCAGGAGGTCGAGGTCGTGGCGCTGACGGAGGACGCCTTCGCCGGTGTCGACGTCGCCATGTTCGACGTGCCGGACGAGGTCGCCGCCGAGTGGGCGCCGGTCGCCGCCGCCCGCGGCGCGGTCGTGGTCGACAACTCGGGCGCCTTCCGGATGGACCCGGAGGTGCCGCTGGTCGTGCCCGAGGTCAATCCGCACGCGCTGCGGAACCGGCCGCGCGGCATCGTCGCCAACCCCAACTGCACCACCCTGTCGATGATCGTCGCCCTGGGCGCGCTGCACGCCGAGTTCGGGCTGCGCGAGCTGGTGGTGTCGTCGTACCAGGCGGTGAGCGGCGCGGGCCGGGCCGGCGTGGAGACCCTGCGGGCCCAGCTCTCCCTGGTCGCCGGGACCGAACTGGGCACCAAGCCCGGTGACGTACGGCGGGCCGTCGGGGACGACACCGGGCCGTTCCCGGAGCCGGTCGCGCTGAACGTCGTCCCGTGGGCCGGGTCGCTCCGGGAGGACGGCTGGTCGTCGGAGGAGATGAAGGTGCGGGACGAGTCCCGCAAGATTCTCGGCCTGTCCACGCTGCCGGTCGCCGTGACCTGTGTCCGGGTGCCGGTGGTCACCACGCACTCCCTCACCGTCCACGCCCGCTTCCAGGGCGAGGTCACCGTCGACGGCGCCCGCGAGATCCTCGCCACCGCGCCCGGCGTGGTCCTCTACGACGACCCGGGCGCCGGCGAGTTCCCCACCCCCGCGGACGTCGTGGGCACCGATCCGACCTGGGTCGGAAGGGTGCGACGGGCGCTGGACGACCCCACCGCGCTCGAACTCTTCGTGTGCGGCGACAACCTCCGCAAGGGCGCGGCGCTCAACACCGCGCAGATCGCCGAACTGGTGGCGGCGGAGATCACTGGCCACGGGGGTCCCACCCGGCACTAAATATTTGTAGGATTCAAGTAAGCGTGCGACCGGGAGCGTGGTCCAAACCACTTGTCCCCGGAGTGCTCGTCGGCAGAGGATTTCCTCCCCGTCCCCCGCAACCGCGCGGGGGGCGGGGAGCGTCTTTGCGGTCACCCCTGCGGTGCCGTGGGGCGTGGCACGCGGGGCGTGCGGGTCGTGGCGTGGGGACGCCGTGATCGGGCGTGGGGACGCCTGTTCGACTGGACAAGGGAAGAGCGGGGCGCATGACGGCACTTGAGGCACCGTCGGTTGTCGCACATGTGACGTCCGGCACGTACAACCTTCGCGGGGGTAGACGTGTCCAACAGGCGTGGCAGAGGTACTCGAACTCACTGCGGCCCGC
This sequence comes from Streptomyces sp. IBSBF 3136, assembly GCF_036815105.1. Classification (NCBI taxonomy): domain Bacteria; kingdom Bacillati; phylum Actinomycetota; class Actinomycetes; order Kitasatosporales; family Streptomycetaceae; genus Streptomyces; species Streptomyces sp. IBSBF 3136. The sequence goes on along the minus strand of NZ_JAJSZC010000237.1, from coordinate 5,708 downwards.
GGCACGGCACTGCGGCCCCCACGCGCGGCGCTCCGGCCGCGCGTTCCCGGCGGCATGCCGGTGATCGCGCCCATGCCCGCAGCGCGGCCCACCCGCATACCCAGCCAGCGTGACGGCTCCGACGACGCCGTGGCGACCTCGGACACCGCGGTCGCCGGCACGACCGTCGACCACCTCACGGAGACCTACCGGGCGCACTACCGCTCGCTGCTCGGCCTCGCCGCGCTCCTCCTCGACGACACCGCGTCCTGCGAGGACGTCGTCCAGGAGGCCTTCATCCGCGTCCACTCGGCCCGCAAGCGCGTCCGCGACCCGGAGAAGACGCTCGCCTACCTCAGGCAGACGGTCGTCAACCTCTCCCGCTCCGCCCTGCGCCGCCGGATCCTCGGCCTCAAGCTGCTGTCCAAGCCCATGCCCGACATGGCGAGCGCGGAAGAGGGCGCCTACGACCAGCTGGAGCGCAGGGACCTCATCAAGGCGATGAAGAACCTTCAGCGCCGCCAGCGCGAGGTCCTCGTCCTGCGCTACTTCGCCGACATGACGGAGGCCCAGGTCGCCGAGACGCTCGGCATCTCGCTCGGCTCGGTCAAGGCGTACGGCTCGCGGGGCATCGCCGCGCTCCGGGTCGCCATGGAGAAGACGGCATGAGGAAGCGAACCGACGGGAGCGATCCCGACGAGCGCTCTCCCCACGAGCGTCACGAGCCGGACTCCGGGCACGATGTGACGCAGCACGAGCAAGAGCACACGCAATCGCACGCTGGGAACGGAACTGTGAACCACGGCCCCGACGAAAAGGGCCCCGAGGGGCTCGGACCGGGCCTCGAGGGGCTCGCCTCGAACGAGCTGGACCTGCGCCGGATGCTGCGGTCCGCGGTCGACGACATCGAACCGCGCACCGGCACCCTCGACCACCTGCGCCGCGCCGTGCCCGCACGGCGGGCCCGCAAGCGCCAGGCCGCCGCCGGCATGGCGGCCGCCGCGCTCTTCATCGGCACCGCGGTCCCCGCCCTCATCCACGTCTCCAACTCGGGCGGCACCGACCCCAACACCGCCATGGCCGGACAGAGCTCCGAGGCCCAGGGCGGCGCCACCCAGGGCAAGGAACCGGACGGCGGCGCGGGCAGCGCCGGCGGCTCGCCGGAGAAGACCTCAGGGCCGGGCAAGGACACCGGCAAGCCCGGCAAGCAGGGCGGCACCGGCGCCACCGGCACCGGCTCGACCAGCGGCGCCAACCCGTCCGCCAGCGCGGCCGCGGACGCCCCGCCGTGCACGGCCGCCCAGCTCGGCTCGGCCACCCAGAGCGTCGGCGCCCCGGACTCCACCGGCGTCGTCTACGGCACCTTCCACCTCACCAACACCTCCGCCACGGCCTGCACCGTCGGCGCGGCGGGCACGGTCGGCGTCACTGCACAGGGAGCCGCCGACTCCACCAAGATCGGCAGCGCCCGGCACGTGTCCGGCGACCCGGCGGCCGGCCTGCCCGACCCCTCCCTCGAGGTGGCCACGCTGGTCCTGCAGCCGGGCGCGGCCTACGAGGAGAAGTTCGCCTTCGTGCCCTCCGAGACCTGCCCCACCACCGGCGGCACCCCCGGCGGCGGTTCGGACACCGGCGGCCCCTCACCCGACCCCAGCCCCACCCCGGACGCCGGTGCGGCCGGCTCCGGCGGGGGCACCGACACCACCGGCACCACCGGTGTCACCACCCAGCTCGGCACCGAGGACGGCGGTCCGGCCGACGGCAGCGTCCTCGTCACCCACACCGCGCAGGCCGGCACCACGGTGTCCGCGACGGTCGGCAACGCGTGCGCCGGGACGGTCTACTACACCGGGGTGCTCGCCGGGGCGTGAGCCTCGGGGACGCCGTCGGCCTCAGACCGCGGTCGGGGCGGAGGCGTCGTCCTGCTCGGACTCCTGGTGCCGCTCCGGCACCAGGCCGAGCGCCGCGTCCCGCTGGAACTCCACCTCGCGGCGCAGCAGCCGGAACCACATGAAGACCACGAAGCCCGCGAAGACGAACCACTCACCGGTGTAGCCGAGGTTCTGGAACGCCTTCAGGTCCAGGCCGGTGCCGTCCGGCGCGGTCGCGGGCACCGCCTTCATCCCGGCGTCCGCCCGGTCGAGGGTGACCCAGGCGTCGTACAGCCGGTACGGCACCAGGTTCACCAGCGAGGCCGAGCTGATCACCCCGGTCTGCCCGGCCGGCAGACCGCCCTGGACGCCGACCCCGTTGTCCCCCGGCGTCTCGGAGGCCTGGAGCGCGCCGGTGACCGTGACCTCGCCGGCCGGCGGCGCGGGCGCCTTCGCCGGGTCCGCCTTGCCGGGCAGCCAGCCCCGGACCACGGGCAGCGCCCGGCCCGAGTCGGTGCGCAGCAGCGTCAGCACGTAGAAACCGCTCCTGCCGTCCAGCTCACGGCCCGGCACGAGGAGCTGGCTGCCGTACCGGCCGCTCGCCGTGACCCGCCGCCCGGAGGTGCTCTTGTCCACGGGCAGCATCCGGGCCAGCGGCCGGGCCTGCTCCCGCCCGTCGGACGCGGCCTGCGCGGTCGCGGCGCGGTGTTCCTGCACCCGCCCCTCGAACCGGCTCAGCTGCCAGGACCCCATGAAGACGCAGAACGGGATGGCGAGCAGCACGAAGACGTTGATGCCCCACCAGCGGGGTGTCAGCAGAAACCGGTACACGCCCTCAACGGTACGGCGCCCCCGGCCGTGGCTCGGCCCGGGGTCGGTCCTCGGCGGGCCGGGCCCCCGGCGGTCGCGCGGGGCCCGGACGGGAAGTTGTCCACAGGGTGGGGACGGCCGGCAGCGGATTGTCGGCGGGGCCAGGCACTATGGGCGCATGACTGGGGCCAAGAGTGAGAGCAGGACGCCGGACACACCGGACATGCCGGACTGGGAGAAGCGCTTCCGGGCGCCGCGGGTCTCGCTGCCCGACTGGGCGGAGGACGCACCGGACCGCTCCCTGTTCGTGTCGAACGCGACGGGCACGTACGAGCTGTACGCATGGGACCGGGCGACGGGCGGGCAGCGCCGCGTGACCGACCGGCCGAACGGCACGACGGACGGCGTGCTCTCCCCGGACGGCGCGTGGATCTGGTGGTTCGACGACAAGGACGGCGACGAGTTCGGCGTCTGGCGCCGCCAGCCCTTCGGCGGCGGCCCGGACGAGACGGCCGTGCCCGGCCTCGAACCCTCCTACCCGGCGGGTCTGGCCCTGGGCCGCGACGGCCGGACGGCGGTCGTCGGCCGCTCCACCGACGACGAGGGCACCACGATCCACCTCGCCCGCGACGGCGCCGAACCGGTCGTGATCTACCGGCACCGCGAGTCCGCGGGCGTCGGCGACCTCTCGCACGACGGCTCCCTGATCGCCGTCGAGCACACCGAGCACGGCGACGCGATGCACGCGGCCCTGCGCGTGCTGCGCCCGGACGGCACCACGGTCGCCGAGCTGGACGACACCAAGGACGGCACCGAGGAACTGGGCCTCGAGGTCCTGGGCTTCGCCCCGGTCGACGGCGACACCCGGCTGCTCATCGGCCACCAGCGCCGGGGCCGCTGGGAGCCGCTGGTGTGGGACGTGGCGACCGGCGAGGAGACCGACCTCGTCCTCGACCTGCCCGGCGACGTCAGCGCCGAGTGGTACCCGGACGGCAGCGGCCTGCTCGTCGTCCACAGCCACGAGGCCCGCAGCGAACTGTTCCGGTACGACCTGGCCGGGCGCGCCCTGACCCGCGTCCCCACCCCGACCGGCACGCTCTCCGGGGCCACCGCCCGCCCCGACGGCAGCGTCGAGTACCTGTGGTCGTCGGCCGCCGAGCCGCCCGTGGTCCGCTCCACCGCCGGCGGGGTCGTGCTGGACCCGCCCGGCCTGAGGTGCCCGCCCTCGGTGGCGGTCGAGGACGCCTGGGTGGAGGGCCCCGGCGGCCGCATCCACGCCCTCGTCCAGAAGCCCGCCGGCGCCACCGGCCCCCTGCCCACCGTCTTCGACCTGCACGGCGGCCCCACCTGGCACGACAGCGACTCCTTCGCCGCGGGCCCGGCCGCCTGGGTCGACCAGGGGTACGCGGTGATCCGGATCAACTACCGCGGCTCCACGGGGTACGGCCGCGCCTGGACCGACGCCCTCAAGCACCGGGTGGGCCTGATCGAGCTGGAGGACGTGGCCGCGGTCCGCGACTGGGCCGTCTCCTCCGGTCTCGCCGACCCCACCCGGCTGGTCCTCACCGGCGGCTCCTGGGGCGGCTACCTCACCCTCCTCGGCGTCGGCACCCAGCCGGAGGCGTGGGCGGTGGGCATCGCGGTCGTGCCGGTCGCGGACTACGTCACCGCGTACCACGACGAGATGGAGGCCCTGAAGGCCATGGACCGCACCCTGCTGGGCGGCACCCCGGAGGAGGTACCCGAGCGTTTCGAGGCGTCTTCCCCGCTCACCTACGTCGACCAGGTGAAGGCCCCGGTGTACATCTCGGCGGGCGTCAACGACCCCCGCTGCCCGATCCGCCAGATCGACAACTACGTCAAGCGCCTCGAGGCACGCGGCGCGGCCCACGAGGTCTACCGCTACGACGCGGGCCACGGCTCCCTGGTGGTCGACGAGCGGATCAAGCAGGTCCGGCTGGAGATGGAGTTCGCCCACCGGCACCTGTCCGGCCTGGGGGAGTAGCAAGGGCCGGGGCGCTCCAGACGCCGCGCTCTCCGGGCGGGCGGCCCGGGGCTGGTGCCCAGCCCGGGGCCGCGGTCTTCCGGGTCAGCCCAGCTCGGCCAGGCCTCTGCGGGTCGCGGCGACCACCACCCGGTCGCCGGCGGCCAGCACGTGGTCCGCGCCCGCCTCGGCGCGCCCCTCCAGCGCCAGCACCCGCCAGGCCCCGGCCCGGAACGCCTGAGCCACGGTCCGCCCCTGAAGCTCCGGGTGCCCGGCCACCTCGACGGAGGCGAACAGCAGCACCCGCCGCTCCACGGGGATCGCCCCCAGCACCCGCCGCCCCAGCATCGCCCCCGCGAAGGCCGGCGCGGCCAGGTGCGACACGCTCCGGCTCCGCGTCGACGCCCGCGGATGAGCCGCCCGTAGCGTCCGGTACACCGCCGTGGCGAAGTCGTCGTCGTACAGGCGCAGCACCACCCGCAGATCCGGCCGCACCGACCGCGCGTACAGCACGGCCTCCAGATTCGTGGTGTCCGCGCTGGTCACCGCGAGCAGCGCGGACGCCCGGTGGATCTTCGCGGCCTCCAGCACGCCCTCCTGGGTCACGTCCCCGAGCACCACCGGCACCCGCAGCCGCCGCGCGGCCGCCAGCCCCCGCGCCTCCGGGTCCGACTCCACGCACACCACGGCCACGCCCAGCTCCCGCAGCCGGGTGAGCACCCGCGTGCCGATCTTCCCGAGCCCGAGCAGCACCACGTGCCCGCCCAGCCCGCGCGGCGGCTTGCGCAGCGCGGAGGCGGTCCGGAAAGTGCCGAGCGCCTCCAGCACCGCGGCCAGCAGCACCGGCAGCAGCAGCAACCCGACCAGACCGGACAGCAGTTGCAGGATCTGCCGCCCGAGGGGCTCGCCGATCGCCGGATCGTCGATCGCGAACATATCCAGCAACGTCAGGTAGAAGGCGCTCAGCGGATGGATCCTGGTGACCACGCACAGCGCCACGGCGAGCCCGACCACACACGCCACCAGACCGGCGAGCGACCACCGCAGCCGCCGCGAGAAGAGGG
>NZ_JAJSZC010000236.1:0-12154 GCF_036815105.1 Streptomyces sp. IBSBF 3136 | reverse complement strand
GTGCTGATCGACCAGCCGCGCGGCTGAGTCCGTCCGCCGGTTCCCCTGCCGTTCCTTCGCCGGTGCCGGCCGCCGGTGCCGGCCGCCGCCCCGGGGGGGGGGGGCCCCGGGGGGGGGGGGGCGGCGGCCCCCCGCCCCCCCCCCCGGACTCGCATCCGGCTCCATCCGTCGAACTTTCCGAACGTCTCGGAGGACATGCGGTGAACGAACTGCCGCAGCAGCTGGTCAACGGCCTGCTACTAGGATCCATGTACGGGCTGGTCGCCATCGGCTACACGATGGTCTATGGCATTGTCCAGCTCATCAACTTCGCCCACGGCGAGATATTCATGACCGGCGCGTTCGGCGCGCTCACGGTCTACGCGTACATCCTTCCCGACGGCACCTCCATGTGGCTGGCCCTGCCGCTGATGCTCGTCGGGGCCGTCCTCGTCGCCGTCACGGTCGCCGTCGGGGCGGAACGGTTCGCCTACCGCCCGCTGCGCACCGCCCCGCGCCTGGCGCCGCTCATCACCGCGATCGGCCTCTCGCTGGCCCTCCAGCAGGCGGTGTGGGCCTGGTACCCGGGCGCCAAGTCCGCCCGTACCTTCCCGAGCATCCCGGGCGGCCCCTTCGAGATCGGCAGTGTCACCATCCAGACCGGTGATGTCTTCCTGGTCGCCGCGGCACCGATCAGCATGGCGATCCTCGCCTACTTCGTGATGCGCACCCGCACCGGACGCGGCATGCAGGCCACCGCGCAGGACCCGGACACCGCGAAGCTGATGGGCGTCAACACCGACCGCATCATCGTGATCGCGTTCGCGCTGGGCGCCGCCTTCGCCGCCGTCGGTTCCGTGGCCTACGGCCTGAAGTACGGTCAGATCGACTTCCGCATGGGCTTCATCCTCGGTCTGAAGGCGTTCACCGCGGCCGTCCTCGGCGGTATCGGCAACATCTACGGCGCCATGCTCGGCGGCCTCGTCCTCGGTGTCGCCGAGGCCCTGTCCACCGCCTACATCGCGGACATCCCCGGCATGGACAAGTTCGGCAGCCAGTCCTGGGCGGATGTCTGGGCGTTCGTACTCCTCATCCTCGTGCTGCTGTTCAGGCCACAGGGCCTGCTCGGCGAGCGCGTCGCGGACAGGGCGTGACAGCGATGACCACACAGACCACCGCGTCCGAGACGCCGGAGACCCCGCAGACCCCGAGCGCTCCCGAGGCCGCCCGGACCGGCCTGATCGGCCTGCCCACCGCACTCGGCCGGGCCCTCGCCACCGGCGGCGGCGCCCTGACGATCGTCTCCACCTTCCTCGCGTGGACCTGGACCTCCGAGTTCCCCGGCGACCTCACGGTCTACGGCTACCCGGGCGGCCTGCAGGTCCTGGTCCTGATCGGCGGCGTCCTCACCACACTCCTCGGGCTCGCCTCCTACGGCGTCAAGGGCCTCGGGTGGCTCACCCCCGGCAGCGCCGACAGCGCCGTGAAGACGGCCGCGCTCGGCACCTTCGCCACCGCCTGGTACACCGTCATCGCCATCAGCGCGAAGCTCGGCGGTGTGGTGAACCTGGAGCCCGGCGGCTACGTCGTCGCCATCGCCACGCTGGCCGCCCTGGTCGGCGCGCTGGCCCTGCCGTTCGAGCGGCCGGCCCCGGACCCGATCGACCCCGACGACTCCTCCTGGGAGAAGTTCCGGCACGCCCGCCGCCAGGACTGGAGCACCTTCAAGTCGGCCTTCGCCGCCGAGGCCCCGGCCCCGGCCCGGGAGCTGCCCGCGTACGCCGAGATCCTCGTCATCGTCGCGGCCATGGCGCTCGGCCTGCTGGTCTTCACCTACGGCATCGGCACCGAGTACGACGAGCTGTTCATCGGCTTCCTGATCACCGCCGGTTTCGGCTTCGGCGCGCTCGCCAAGGCCGGGCTCGTGGCCCGGGTCTCGGCGATCACCGCGCGGCACCGCAACATCACCATGACCGGCGCCTTCCTCGCCGCGGCCGCCTTCCCCTTCACCCAGTCCGACGACCAGTACGCGACGATCGGCGTCTACATCCTGATCTTCGCCACCGTCGCGCTCGGCCTGAACATCGTCGTCGGCCTCGCCGGCCTGCTCGACCTCGGTTACGTCGCCTTCCTCGGTGTCGGCGCCTACACCGCGGCCCTGGTCTCCGGCTCGACGTCCTCGCCGCTGCACGTCAACATGCCGTTCTGGGCCTCGGCGCTGTGCGGTGCGGCCGTCGCCATGGTGTTCGGCGTCCTGATCGGCGCCCCGACCCTGCGGCTGCGCGGCGACTACCTCGCCATCGTGACGCTCGGCTTCGGTGAGATCTTCCGTATCACCGTCCTCAACATGGACGGCACCTCGGGCCCGGACGTCACCAACGGATCCAACGGCATCTCCTCGATCCCGAACCTGAACATCCTCGGCTTCGACTTCGGCCAGGAGCACCAGCTGTTCGGCGCCACCGTCGGCCGGTTCGCGAACTACTTCCTGCTGATGCTGCTCATCACGCTCATCGTCGTGGTGGTGTTCCGGCGCAGCAGCGACTCCCGCATCGGCCGCGCCTGGATCGCCATCCGCGAGGACGAGACGGCGGCGCTCGCCATGGGCATCAACGGCTTCCGCGTCAAGCTCATCGCCTTCGCCCTGGGCGCCTGCATGGCCGGCCTCGCCGGTTCCGTCCAGGCCCACGTCACCTACACGGTGACCCCGGAGCAGTACCAGTTCGCCCACGTGGTGCCGCCCAACTCGGCGTTCCTGCTGGCCGCGGTGGTGCTCGGCGGCATGGGCACCATCTCCGGCCCGCTGGTCGGCGCCTCGCTGCTGTACCTGATCCCGGCCAAGCTCCAGTTCCTGGGCGACTACCAGCTGTTCGCCTTCGGCGTCGCGCTCGTCCTGCTGATGCGCTTCCGCCCCGAGGGCCTCATCCCCAACCGGCGCCGCCAGCTCGAATTCCACGAAGAGACCGAAGCGCCCGCCGTCCTCAGCAAGGCAGGGGCCTGAACACGATGACCACCGACACCACCACCCAGGACGCCGCACCCAGCGCGTCCGCCCCCGGCGAGGTCGTGCTCGACGCCCGCGGCGTCACGATGCGCTTCGGCGGCCTGACCGCCGTGCGGGGCGTCGACCTCACCGTCAACAGCGGCGAGATCGTCGGTCTGATCGGCCCCAACGGCGCCGGCAAGACCACCTTCTTCAACTGCCTGACGGGCCTGTACGTGCCGACCGAGGGCGAGGTCCGCTACAAGGGCAACGTCCTGCCGCCGAAGTCCTTCAAGGTCACCGCGGCCGGCATCGCCCGCACCTTCCAGAACATCCGTCTGTTCGCCAACATGACGGTCCTGGAGAACGTGCTCGTCGGCCGGCACACCCGCACCAAGGAGGGCCTGTGGTCCGCGCTGCTGCGCGGTCCGGGCTTCCACCGCGCGGAGAAGGCCTCCCGCGCGCGGGCCATGGAGCTGCTGTCGTTCGTGGGGCTGGAGAAGAAGGCCGAACACCTGGCCCGCAACCTCCCCTACGGCGAGCAGCGCAAGCTGGAGATCGCCCGCGCCCTCGCCAGCGAGCCCGGTCTGCTGCTCCTCGACGAGCCGACGGCCGGCATGAACCCGCAGGAGACGCGGGCCACCGAGGAACTGGTCTTCGCCATCCGGGACATGGGCATCGCCGTCCTCGTCATCGAGCACGACATGCGCTTCATCATGAACCTGTGCGACCGGGTGGCCGTGCTCGTGCAGGGCGAGAAGCTGATCGAGGGCGACAGCGCGACCGTCCAGGGCGACGAGCGGGTCGTCGCCGCCTACCTCGGCGAGCCCTTCGAGGAGGCTCCCGGCGGCGAGGAGGCCGCCGAGGTCGAGGCGGCCGAGGCTCAGGCCGAGGCCACGGCGGACGCCGCGACCACGACGGACGCCGACACCACGACGGACGCCGCGCCCGGCAAGGAGAACGACCGATGACCGCACTGCTCGAAGTAGAGGACCTGCGGGTCGCCTACGGCAAGATCGAGGCCGTCAAAGGCATCTCCTTCAAGGTCGAGGCCGGCCAGGTGGTCACCCTCATCGGCACCAATGGCGCCGGCAAGACGACCACCCTGCGCACGCTCTCCGGTCTGCTCAAGCCGGTCGGCGGGCAAATCCGGTTCAACGGCAAGTCGCTGAAGAAGATCCCCGCGCACCAGGTGGTGTCGCTGGGACTCGCCCACTCCCCCGAGGGGCGGCACATCTTCCCGCGCATGACCATCGAGGACAACCTGCGCCTCGGCGCGTTCCTGCGCAGCGACAAGCCGGGCATCGAGAAGGACATCCAGCGCGCCTACGACCTCTTCCCCATCCTCGGGGAGCGCAGGAAGCAGGCCGCCGGCACCCTCTCCGGCGGTGAGCAGCAGATGCTGGCGATGGGCAGGGCGCTGATGTCCCAGCCCAAGCTGCTGATGCTGGACGAGCCCTCGATGGGTCTGTCGCCGATCATGATGCAGAAGATCATGGCGACGATCGCCGAGCTGAAGTCGCAGGGCACGACGATTCTGCTGGTCGAGCAGAACGCCCAGGCGGCGCTCTCGCTCGCGGATCAGGGCCATGTCATGGAGGTCGGCAACATCGTCCTCTCCGGCACCGGCCGGGACCTGCTGCACGACGAGTCCGTGCGCAAGGCCTACCTCGGCGAGGACTGACCGCCGCCGCACCGACCGGGACCACGACGAGGCCCGCGCCCTCTTCTCCGGGGCGCGGGCCTCGTCGTGCCGTGGTGGGGGCGGCCGGGGGCGGTCAGCCCTTGGCGGCCTTCTTCTCCTCGCTGTCCGCGATGACCGCCTCGGCGACCTGCTGCATCGACATGCGGCGGTCCATGGAGGTCTTCTGGATCCAGCGGAAGGCGGCGGGCTCGGTCAGGCCGTACTCGGTCTGCAGGACCGACTTCGCGCGGTCGACCAGCTTGCGGGTCTCCAGCCGCTGGGTGAGGTCGGCGACCTCCTGCTCCAGCTGCTTCAGCTCGGTGAAGCGGGAGACGGCCATCTCGATGGCCGGCACGACGTCGCTCTTGCTGAACGGCTTCACCAGGTAGGCCATGGCGCCGGCGTCCCGGGCGCGCTCGACGAGGTCGCGCTGCGAGAAGGCGGTGAGCATCAGGACCGGGGCGATGGACTCCTCGGCGATCTTCTCCGCAGCGGAGATGCCGTCGAGCTTGGGCATCTTCACGTCGAGGATCACCAGGTCCGGCCGGTGCTCGCGGGCCAGCTCCACGGCCTGCTCGCCGTCGCCGGCCTCGCCGACGACGGTGTAGCCCTCCTCCTCGAGCATCTCTTTGAGGTCGAGCCTGATCAGGGCCTCGTCCTCGGCGATGACGACTCGGGTCGTCAGCGGAGGCACGTGCGACTTGTCGTCGTCGGGCGCGTCTACGGGCTGGGGCGACTCGGCGGTCACGGGGGCTCCTCGTTCAGGGCAGGTGCACTGCTGACAAGAGCCTACCTAGCTACGGTATGGTGGACGCGCGGAGGGTCGGGGGAAACCTTTGATTCTGCGAGCCCCGGTAGCCCAATTGGCAGCAGGCAACGGATTCAAAACCCGTACAGTGTCGGTTCGAGTCCGACCCGGGGCACTTTTCCTTCGCTTCCAAGGTCAGCGTATCGGCGGGCCCCTCACGGATGAGGGGCCCTTTCGCGTTCACCGGGGGCTGTCGTCCTCGCCGACGTGGTGCACGCGGACCATGTTGGTCGCGCCGGAGACACCGGGCGGGGAGCCCGCGGTGATGACCACGACGTCACCCTTCTGGCAGCGGCCGTACTTCAGCAGCAGTTCGTCCACCTGGTCGACCATGGCGTCCGTGGAGCCGACCGGCGGGCCGAGGAAGGTCTCGGCGCCCCAGGTCAGGCTGAGCTGGGAGCGGGTGGCCTGCTCCGGGGTGAAGGCCAGCAGCGGGATCGGCGAGCGGTAGCGGGACAGCCGGCGGGCGGTGTCTCCCGACTGGGTGAAGGCGACCAGGAACCGGGCGCCGAGGAAGTCGCCCATCTCGGCGGCGGCCCGGGCGACCGCGCCGCCCTGGGTGCGCGGCTTGTTCCGCTCGGTCAGCGGCGGCAGGCCCTTGGCGAGGATGTCCTCCTCGGCCGCCTCGATGATCTTCGCCATGGTCCGCACCGTCTCGATCGGGTGCTTGCCGACGCTGGTCTCGCCGGAGAGCATCACCGCGTCCGTGCCGTCGATGACCGCGTTGGCGACGTCCGATGCCTCGGCGCGGGTCGGGCGAGCGTTGTCGATCATCGAGTCGAGCATCTGGGTGGCCACGATGACCGGCTTGGCGTTGCGCCGGGCGAGCTTGACGGCGCGCTTCTGCACGATCGGGACCTGCTCCAGCGGCATCTCCACGCCGAGGTCGCCGCGGGCGACCATGATGCCGTCGAAGGCGGCCACGATGTCGTCGATGTTCTCGACGGCCTGCGGCTTCTCCACCTTGGCGACGACCGGGAGGCTGCGGCCCTCCTCCGCCATGATGCGGTGCACGTCGTCGGCGTCCCTGCCGCTGCGCACGAAGGAGAGGGCGACGACGTCGAAGCCGGTGCGCAGCGCCCAGCGCAGGTCGTCCTCGTCCTTCTTGGAGAGGGCGGGCACGGAGACGGCCACGCCGGGGAGGTTGAGGCCCTTGTGATCGGAGATCACCCCGCCCTCGACCACCCGGGTGCGGACGTGCGGCCCGTCGACCGCGGTGACCTCCAGACAGACCTTGCCGTCGTCCACGAGGACCCGCTCACCGGGGGTGACGTCACCGGCGAGGCCCGCATAGGTGGTGCCGCAGCGATGGCGGTCCCCCTCGACGCCCTCCTCCACGGTGATGGTGAAGGAGTCGCCGCGTTCAAGGAGTACCGGGCCTTCGGCGAAGCGGCCCAGCCGGATCTTCGGACCTTGAAGGTCGGCGAGGATACCGACGCTGCGACCGGTCTCGTCGGCCGCCTTCCGCACCCGCCGGTAACGCTCCTCGTGCTCGGCGTGCGTGCCGTGGCTGAGATTGAATCGGGCGACGTCCATCCCGGCCTCGACCAGTGCCTTGATCTGGTCGTACGTGTCGGTGGCAGGGCCCAGAGTACAAACGATCTTTGCTCGGCGCATGTTTCGAGCCTAGGGCTTACCCGCCGGTAGAGAATCCGGGCCACATGACCACTCAACAACCGTTGGGTAAAGGGTTATTGACAAGTGTTGAATTGTGCGATGGCCCGCTCCTATGAGCGAATTCGGCGGGTGCATTCGGCGGATGATCGCGTGGGCGATTCGGCGGGCGATTCCGCGGCCGTTCCGGTGGGCGATCTCCGGCCGGTTCAGAGCCGCGGGGGCCGCATCGTGAGCCGCGCGGTGATCCGGGCGGCGACGCGCAGCCGCTGCGGTTCGAGGTCGAGGGGTGCGGCGGGCTCGTCCGCGGCCGCCCTGCTGAACCGGCGGGTCCCGCGTTCGAAGGAGGCGCGGGCCGGGTGGCCATCCTCGGTGCCGCTTTCGGCCAGCTCGATCAGCGCGGCGACCGAGGTGCCCAGGGCCTCGGCGTACTCGCGGGCCCGTTGCAGCGCCTCCGCGACCGCCCGTCGCCGGGCCTCGGCGTGCACCGGGGAGCCGGGGCGCAGGGACCACCAGGGGCCGTCGACCCGGGTCAGCTCCAAGTCGGCCAGTCGGGTGGCGAGTTCGGCGAGCACGATGAAGTCGGTCAGCTCGGCGTCGAGGTGCACCTGGCCGTGGTAGCCGCGCACCCGCTCGCCCCGGCCGTGCTCGGAGAGTTCGGGGGTGAGGGTGAAGGCGCCGGTGGCCACGTGGTCCACCGCCTGCCCGTACGACTTGACCAGGTCGAGGGCCGCGGCGTTGCGGCGGGTGAGGTCGTCGAGGGTGGCGCGGCGGTCGCGGCCCCGCGCGCCGACCGTGATGCCGATCCGGGCGACCTCGGGCTCTACGTCGAACTCCGCCTCGCCGCGGACCACGAGCAGCGGGGCGTCGGGGGTGCCGTACGGTCCGGCCGGCGGTGAGGTCATACGTCCTACTCTGTCACGCGCTTCCCGCTTCGGCGGCCGGAGTTCACGCAATCGGTCACCAGATCGAAACCTTCCATACCTGTTGCGGTCCGTCATGACCGGGTCAGAATCTACGCGCGTCATTGACCATTCCCGGAGGAGACCGAGAGATGCCGTTGAACCGCCGGAAGTTCCTGAAGAAGTCCGCCGCCACCGGGGCGGGAGTGGCGATCGCCGGTGCGGCGGCGGCTCCGGCGGCCGAGGCGGCGGAGGCGGAGGGTCCCGGCAAGCACGTGAAGCGTCACTCGCTCACCGTCATGGGCACCACCGACCTGCACGGCCACGTCTTCAACTGGGACTACTTCAAGGACGCGGAGTACTCCGACAAAGCGGGCAACGCCATGGGCCTGGCCCGGATCTCGACCCTGGTCGAGCAGGTCCGCAAGGAGAAGGGCTGCCACAACACCCTGCTCCTGGACGCCGGCGACACCATCCAGGGCACCCCGCTGACGTACTACTACGCCAAGGTCGACCCGATCACCGCCAAGGGCGGCCCGGTGCACCCGATGGCGCAGGCGATGAACGCGATCGGGTACGACGCGGCGGCGCTCGGCAACCACGAGTTCAACTACGGCATCGAGACCCTGCGCACGTTCGAGGACCAGCTCGACTTCCCGCTGCTCGGCGCCAACGCGGTGGACGCCAAGACCCTGAAGCCCGCCTTCCCGCCCTACTACGTCAAGAAGTTCCACGTGCCGGGCGCCCCGCCGGTCAAGGTCGCCGTCCTCGGTCTGACCAACCCGGGCATCGCGATCTGGGACAAGGCCTACGTCCAGGGCAAGCTGAAGTTCGAGGGCCTGGAGGAGCAGGCCGCCAAATGGGTGCCGAGGCTGAAGGCGCTCGGCGCCGACGTGGTCGTGGTCTCCGCCCACTCGGGCACGTCGGGCACGTCGTCGTACGGCGACCAGGTGCCGTACGTGGAGAACGCGGCCGTCAACGTGGCCAAGCAGGTGCCCGGCATCGACGCGATCCTGGTCGGCCACGCCCACCTGGAGATCCCGGAGCTGAAGGTCGTCAACGACCGGACCGGGAAGACGGTCGTGCTGTCGGAGCCGCTGTGCTACGCCGAACGGCTGACCCTCTTCGACATCGAGCTGGTGTTCAGCAAGGGCCGGTGGGAGGTGGAGTCGGTCTCCGCCTCGCTGCGCGACTCGAAGACCGTCGCCGACGACCCGAAGATCACCAAGCTGCTGAAGGACGAGCACGCGAAGGTCGTCGCGTACGTCAACCAGGTGGTGGGCCGGGCCACCGACACCCTGACCACGGTCGACGCCCGCTACAAGGACGCCCCGATCATCGACCTGATCACCAAGGTCCAGGAGGACGTGGTCAAGGCGGCCCTGGCGGGCACCGAGTACGCCGCGCTGCCCGTGGTCGCGCAGGCCTCGCCGTTCTCCCGCACCTCGCAGATCCCGGCCGGCGAGGTGACCATCCGCGACCTGTCCGGCCTGTACGTGTACGACAACACGCTGGTCGCCAAGCTGATGACGGGTGCCCAGCTACGGGCGTACCTGGAGTACTCCGCGGAGTACTTCGTGCAGACGGCCGCCGGCACCGCCGTCGACGTCGAGAAGCTGACGAACGCCGGCAACCGCCCGGACTACAACTACGACTACGTCTCGGGCTTCCGCTACGACATCGACATCGCCCAGGCGGCCGGTTCGCGGATCAAGAACCTCACCTACAACGGTGCCGCCCTCGACGACGCCCGGCAGTTCGTCCTCGCGGTGAACAACTACCGCGCGAACGGGGGCGGCGCGTTCCCGTACGTCGCCTCGGCCAAGGAGCTGTGGTCGGAGTCGACGGAGATCCGCACCCGGATCGCGGAGTGGGTCACCGCCAAGGGCGTCCTGGACCCGAAGGACTTCGCCTCCGTGGACTGGAAGCTGACGCGCGAGGGCACGCCGGTGTTCTAGGAGCAGGCGGACGATCGACCGACGGCGCCGGTGCCGGCCTTCGCACCGGCGCCGTCGGCATGTCCGCAGCGGCTCCCGGCTCAGTCGGCGAGCGGGGTCAGCCGCTTGCCCTGACGGGCCGTCGGCACCCGGGAGCCGGGCTCGTCGAGTCCGAACGTGGTGAACGCCGTCCGGGCCGGCAGCGGGTACGGCTCCTTGCCGGTCAGGGAGTTGAGAATCGAGGCGCTGCGCCACGCGGCGAGGCCGAGGTCGGGGGCGCCGACGCCGTGGGTGTGCAGTTCGGCGTTCTGCGCGTAGAGCGATCCGGTCACCGAGGGGTCGAGGATGAACCGGAACTCCTCGTCGATGCGCGGGCGTTCCTTGTTGTCCCGGCGCAGGTAGGGGTCGAGCCCGGCGAGGATGTGGTCGAGCGGGCGCTCGCGGTAGCCGGTGGCGAGGACGACGGCGTCGGTGGTGAGCCGGGAGCGGCTGCCCTGCTGGACGTGTTCCAGGTGCAGTTCCACCCGGGTGGCGGCGATGCGGCCGGCGGTGCGGACGCGGACGCCAGGGGTGAGGACGGCGTCCGGCCAGCCGCCGTCCAGGGTCCGCCGGTACAGCTCGTCGTGGATGGCGGCGAGGGTGCCGGCGTCGACGCCCTTGTGCAGCTGCCACTGGGCGGCGACCAGTCGGTCGCGCACGGGCTCGGCGAGGGCGTGGAAGTAGCGGGTGTGGTCGGGTGTGAAGTGTTCCAGGCCGAGCTTGGAGTACTCCATCGGCGCGAACGCCTCGGTCCGGCCGATCCAGTGCAGCTTCTCGCGGCCGGCGGGGCGGTGGCGCAGCAGGTCGAGGAAGACCTCGGCGCCCGACTGTCCGGAGCCGACGACGGTGACGTGTCCGGCGGCGAGGAGCGCGGCGCGGTGCTCGAGGTAGTCGGCGGCGTGGACGACCGGGACGCCGGGCGCTTCGACCAGGGGCTTGAGCGGGTCGGGCACGTAGGGGACGGTGCCGACGCCGAGGACGATGTTGCGCGTGTAGGTGCGGCCCAGCGCCTCGGCCTCGCCGTCGGCGTCGAGGTGGGTGTAGTCGACCTCGAAGACGTCGCGTTCGGGGTTCCAGCGGACGGCGTCGACCTGGTGGCCGAAGCGCAGCCCGGGCAGGTGCTGCGAGACCCAGCGGCAGTAGGCGTCGTACTCGGCGCGCTGCATGTGGAACCGCTCGCCGAAGTAGAAGGGGAAGAGTCGCTCCCGGGTCCTGAGGTAGTTGAGGAAGCTCCAGGGGCTGGTGGGGTCGGCGAGGGTCACCAGGTCGGCGAGGAAGGGCACCTGGACGGTGGCGCCCTCGATGAGGAGGCCGGGGTGCCAGTGGAAGCCGGGGCGCTGTTCGTAGAAGACGGCGTCGAGTTCGGCGAGCGGGTGGGCGAGCGCGGCGAGGGAGAGGTTGCAGGGGCCGATGCCGATGCCGACCAGGTCGCGGGGGGACTCGGGCTCGTGGCGTGGGGGCGTGGTCATCTGGGGGTTGTTCCTTCCACGAGTTTCAGGAGCTGGGCCAGTTCGTCCGGCCGGGTGTGGGGGTTGAGGAGGGTGGCCTTGAGCCAGAGGCGGCCGTCGAGGCGGGCCCGGCCGAGGACGGCCCGGCCCTCGTGCAGCAGTCCGCGGCGTACGGCGGCCACGGCGTCGTCGTCCGCGGCCGCGGGCCGGAACAGGACGGTGCTGATGACGGGCCGGTCGTACAGCTCGAAGCCGGGGTGGGCCCGGACGAGCGCCGCGAACTCCTCGGCGTGCGCGCAGACCTGGTCGACGAGGGCGCCGAGGCCCCGGCGGCCCAGGGTCTTCAGGGTGACGGCGGTCTTGAGGACGTCCGGGCGGCGGGTGGTGCGCAGGGAGCGGCCGAGCAGGTCGGGGAGTCCGGCCTCGGTGTCGTCGTCGGCGTTCAGGTAGTCGGCGCGCTGGTGGAGGACGGCCAGTTCGTCCGGCCGGGCCACGGCGAGGAGTCCGGCGGCGGCGGGCTGCCAGCCGAGCTTGTGCAGGTCGAGGGTGACGGTGTGGGCGGCGTCGAGTCCGGCGAGCTTGCCCCGGTGGCGGTCGCTGAAGGCGAGGCCCGCGCCGTAGGCGGCGTCGATGTGCAGGCGAGCGCCGTGGGCGGCGCTGAGGCGGGCGATCTCGGGCAGCGGGTCGATGAGCCCGGCGTCGGTGGTGCCGGCGGTGGCGGCGACCAGCAGGGGGCCGGGGAGGGTGGTGAGGGCGGCGT
>NZ_JAJSZC010000235.1:0-12643 GCF_036815105.1 Streptomyces sp. IBSBF 3136 | reverse complement strand
GGGTAGGACAGGAACGGCAGGGCGGCGGGGGCGAGCATCGCGAGCGCGGCGGCGGGCGGGTACTGCCAGGTGACGTCGTCCAGAGGGAAGGTCCCCTGGCGCAGCACCTCGTACCAGCCCCGGTAGATCACCGACACGTCGGTGGTGACGTCCGCGCCGGGCAGGGCGAGCACCCCCAGGACGAGGAGCAGCAGTACCAGCCGGGTGGCGCACCAGGCGCCCAGCAGCCCGGTGAGCTGCCCGTCCGTCTTCCTCACCGCGCGCCCCTGTCCGTCCGGCAGCCGTGGCCCGGGGGCCATGATCCACCGGTGGCCGGTGCGCGGGCCTGAAGCGCGGCCGGTCCGTCACCCACCCCCCGTCGGCGGGGCCACGGGCCGGTAGTGTCGGCGGCGATGCACAAGACCCTGATCGTGACCAACGACTTCCCGCCCCGGCCGGGCGGCATCCAGGCCTTCCTGCACAACATGGCCCTCCGGCTGGACCCGCAGCGGCTCGTCGTCTACGCCTCGACCTGGAAGCGCGGGCGGGAGGGTGCCGAGGCCACGGCCGCCTTCGACGCCGAGCAGCCGTTCACCGTGGTGCGCGACCGCACCACCATGCTGCTGCCCACGCCCGGAGTCACCCGGCGGGCGGCCGGGCTGCTGCGGGAGCACGGCTGCACCTCGGTGTGGTTCGGGGCGGCCGCGCCGCTCGGTCTGATGGCACCCGCGCTCAGGAAGGCCGGCGCGAGCCGGCTGGTGGCGACCACCCACGGCCACGAGGCCGGCTGGGCCCAGCTGCCCGCCGCGCGGCAGCTGCTGGGCCGGATCGGGGAGTCCACCGACACGCTGACCTACCTCGGCGAGTACACCCGCTCCCGGATAGCGGCCGCGTTGAGCCCGGAGGCCGCCCGGCGGATGGTGCAGCTGCCGCCCGGCGTAGACGAGAAGACCTTCCACCCCGGCTCGGGCGGGGACGAGGTCCGCGCCCGGCTCGGGCTCACCGACCGGCCGGTGGTGGTGTGCGTCTCGCGGCTGGTGCCGCGCAAGGGGCAGGACACCCTGATCCGGGCCATGCCCGCGATCCTCGCCGCCGAGCCGGACGCCGTGCTGCTCGTCGTCGGCGGCGGACCCTACGAGCAGGACCTGCGCAGGCTCGCCCGGGAGACGCGGGTGGCGGACTCGGTCCGCTTCACCGGCGCCGTGCCCTGGTCCGAACTGGCCGCCCACTACGGCGCGGGCGACGTCTTCGCCATGCCGTGCCGCACCCGGCGCGGCGGCCTGGACGTCGAGGGCCTCGGCATCGTCTACCTGGAGGCCTCCGCGACCGGCCTGCCGGTCGTGGCCGGCGACTCGGGCGGCGCGCCCGACGCCGTGCTCGACGGGGAGACCGGCTGGGTCGTCCGGGGCGGGGAGCCGGCCGAGGCCGCCGAGCGGATCGTCGCCCTCCTCGGGGACGAGGAGCTGCGCCGCCGCATGGGCGAGCGGGGCAGGCAGTGGGTCGAGGAGAAGTGGCGGTGGGACCTGCTGGCGGAGAAGCTCAGGACGCTGCTCTGAAAACCTGCCGGCACGGACCCTAGGCGGAACCGGAAAATCCGCCCATGCTGCGCGCATGACACCAAAACTGACGCAGCATCAACTGACGCGACGTCACATTCTTGGCATGGTCGCCCTGCAGACGGCGGCCGGCCTCGGCTTCACCCGGATCGGACTCCAGTCCGCCCACGCCGCCGAGCCCGCGGCGGCCGAGTCCGCGCCGGCCATCGTGGTCGGTTCGGGCTACGGCGGCGCCGTCGCCGCCCTCCGCCTCGGCCAAGCCGGCATCCGCACCCTCGTCCTGGAGATGGGCCGGCTGTGGGACACGGCCGGCGCCGACGGCACGGTGTTCTGCTCCACCAGCGCGCCCGACCGGCGCTCCATGTGGTTCCGCACCCGCACGGAGGCCCCGCTGGCCACCTTCCTGTGGCTGGACCTCGTCAACAAGGACATCAGCCCCTACCCGGGAGTCCTGGACCGGGTGCACTACGACCACATGTCCGTCTACGTCGGCCGGGGCGTCGGGGGCGGCTCCCTGGTCAACGGCGGCATGGCGGTCACGCCCCTGAAGTCCTACTTCGCCGAGCAGTTCCCGACCGTCGACGCCGACGAGATGTACGGCACCTACTTCCCGCGCGCCCGCTCCATGCTGGGCGTCAACACCGTCGACCCGGCCTGGTTCGAGTCCACGGACTGGTACCGGTTCACCCGCACCTCACGCAAGGCCGCCGCCAACGCCGGGCTGCGCACCACCTTCGTGCCGAACGTCTACGACTTCGGCTACATGCAGCGGGAGGCCGCAGGCACGGCCACCCGGTCGGCGCTCGCCGGAGAGGTCATCTACGGCAACAACCACGGCAAGCGCAGCCTGGACAAGTCGTACCTGGCCGCGGCCCTCGGCACCGGCAACGTCACCGTCCACACCCTGGAGCGGGTCACGTCGGTCAGCAGGGCGGCCGACGGGTCCTACCTGCTGACCGCCGACCGCATCGACACCACCGGCGCGGTCGTCGAGACCAAGCAGTACGGCTGCACGTACCTCTTCCTCGGCGGCGGCAGCCTCGGCACCACCGAACTCCTCGTCCGCGCCCGGGACACCGGCACCCTGCCCGACCTGAACGCGGCCGTGGGCGCGGGCTGGGGCCCCAACGGCAACACCATGCTCGGCCGCGCCAACCACGTCTGGGACACCGTGGGCGCCGACCAGGCGACCATGCCCGTCATGGGCATCGACGACTGGGCCAACACCGACAACCCCGTCTTCGCCGAGATCGCCCCGCTGCCCATGGGGTTCGAGCACTGGATCAGCCTCTACCTGGCGATCACCAAGAACCCCGAGCGGGCGTCCTTCACCTATGATCCGGCCTCCGGCACGGTCAGGCTCGGCTGGACACCCGCCCAGAGCGCGGTGTCGGTGGGCATGGCCAAGAAGCTGTTCGACCGGATCAACCTGGCCAACCTCACGATCTACCGGTACGACCTGTTCGGCTCCGGCAGCAAGGTCTTCGCCGACGACTTCACGTACCACCCGCTGGGCGGCTGCGTGCTCGGGAAGGCAACCGACGACTACGGCCGGGTGAAGGGGTATCCGCGGCTCTACGTCACCGACGGCTCGCTGGTGCCCGGCAACATCGGCGTGAACCCCTTCGTCACCATCACCGCGCTCGCCGAACGCACGATGGCGCGGGTCCTCGCCGAGGACACCGCGCCATGACACGCTTTCAGCGGCCCCGCCGGGCACGCTACTTCGCGTAGATCGCCTCGATCTCGTCCGCGTAGTCCTTCGCCACCACGTTCCGCTTGAGCTTCAGCGACGGGGTGAGGTGGCCCGACTCCTCCGTGAACTGGGAGGACAGAATGCGGAACTTCCGCACCGATTCCGCCTTCGACACCGCGGCGTTGCCGTCGTCGACCGCCGCCTGGATCGCCGCGTGCAGATCCGGGTCCTCGCGCAGCGACGCCGCGGTGGCACCCGCCGGCTTGCCGTGCTCCTCGGCCCAGCGGGGCAGGAACTCCTCGTCGACCGTGACCAGCGCGCCCACGAACGGCCGCCCGTCGCCCACCACCATGCACTCCGCGACCAGCGCGTGCGCCCGGATCCGGTCCTCGATCACGGCCGGGGCGACGTTCTTGCCGCCCGCGGTGACGATGATCTCCTTCTTGCGCCCGGTGATCCTGAGGTAGCCGTCCTCGTCGAGGGTGCCGATGTCACCGGTGTGGAACCAGCCGTCGGCCAGCGCCTCGGCCGTCGCGCCCGGGTTGTTCCAGTACTCCTTGAACAGGTGCTCGCCGTGCAGCAGCACCTCGCCGTCGTCCGCTATCCGGACCACCGAACCGGGCAGGGGCTGGCCCACCGTGCCGATCTTCTGCCGGTCCCAGGGGTTGAACGCGGTCGCCGCGCAGGACTCGGTCAGGCCGTAGCCCTCCAGCACCGTGAAGCCGATGCCCCGGAAGAAGTGCCCGAGCCGCTCGCCCAGCGGGGCGCCGCCGGAGATCGCGTACTCGCCCCGGCCGCCGAGGACCGCCCGCAGCTTGCTGTAGACCAGCCGGTCGAAGACCTTGTGCTTGATCCGCAGGGCCAGGGCCGGGCCCGCCGGGGTGTCCAGCGCCTTGCTGTAGGCGATCGCGGTGTCCGCCGCCTTGTCGAAGATCGCGCCCTTGCCGTCCGCCTGCGCCTTGGCGCGCGCCGAGTTGTAGACCTTCTCGAAGACGCGCGGGACGCCGAGGACCAGCGTCGGCCGGAACGCGGCCAGCTCGTCCGTGAGGTTCTTGATGTCCGGGACACAGCCCAGCTTGATCGGCGCCATCATCGGCGCGATCTGCACGAGCCGCCCGAAGACGTGCGCGAGCGGGAGGAAGAGCAGCACCGAGCACTCACCGGTGCGGAACAGCGGCCGCAGCCGCTCCACGATGTTCCCGCACTCGGCGAAGAAGCTGCGGTGGGTGAGCACACAGCCCTTGGGCCGGCCGGTCGTGCCGCTGGTGTAGACGATGGTGGCCGGGTCGTCCGCCCGGGCGATCGAGCTGCGCTCCTCCACGGTCGCGTCCGCGACGTCCTGGCCGAGCCGTCCCAGCTCCTCCAGGCCCCCGGCCTCGATCTGCCAGACGTGCTTCAGCGCGGGCAGCGCGTCGCGCACCGAGTCCACGGCCGCCGCGTGGTTGTCCAGCTCCACGACACAGGCGGTCGCGCCCGAGTCCGACAGGATCCACTGCACCTGCTCCGGGGAGCTGGTCTCGTACACCGGCACGGTGACCGCGCCCGCGCTCCAGATCGCGAAGTCGAGGAGGGTCCACTCGTAGCGCGTCCGGGACATCAGGGCGACCCGGTCGCCCGGCTGCACCCCGGCCGCGACGAGACCCTTGGCGGCGGTGCGCACCTCGGCCAGGAACCGGGTGGCCGTGACGTCCTGCCAGACGCCCCCCACCTTGCGGGCGATGACGGCGACGTCGGGATGCTGCGCGGCGTTTCTGCGGACGATGTCGGTCAGATTGCCGTCCGCAGGGACCTCGTACAAAGCCGGAAGGCTGAACTCGCGCAAGACTGCTGCTCCTCATAGGGCGCCGGCGCCACGACTCTGTGTGATGCGACGGTGCGGTCCAAGGCTCGGGCGGATGCTCAGGAATTCACATGTTGAAATCCAGAGCACGACTGGACTGCCCGGACGTTACCCGCCGGTATGGCCTCTACGACAGGGGGTCCCGGCGAGATGTTCGCTGCGTCACACGGGATGGCGTTCCTTCGCGCACAGTAGTCCACGGCCCGACCGACCGGCGAGTAACCGCAGGCCCGGCCGCCACTGTTCACACTCGTCCCCCACGCCTACGCTTGATCGCCATGGCACCCACACGCTCCGGCAACAGGAGGACCCGCGTCCACGTGGTCAGCGACGTGCACGGCAACGCCCGTGACCTGGCCCGGGCCGGCGAGGGTGCGGACGCCCTGATCTGTCTGGGCGACCTCGTCCTCTTCCTCGACTACGCCGACCACTCGCGCGGCATCTTCCCGGACCTGTTCGGCAGGGAGAACGCCGACCGCATCGTCGAGCTGCGCACCGCCCGCCGCTTCGAGGAGGCCCGCGCCTTCGGCGCCCGGCTGTGGGCCGGGATCGGCTCCGACCGGGCCTCCGCGATCGAGAAGGCGGTGCGCAAGCAGTACGCCGAGCTGTTCGCCGCGTTCCCCACCCCGACGTACGCCACCTACGGCAACGTCGACATGCCTCCCCTGTGGCACGAGTTCGCCGGGCCCGGCACCACCGTGCTGGACGGCGAGCGGGTCGAGATCGGCGGCTGGACCTTCGGCTTCGTCGGCGGTGGCCTGCGCACCCCGATGCGGACGCCGTATGAGATCGACGACGAGGCGTACGCGGCGAAGATCGAGGCCGTCGGCGAGGTGGACGTGCTGTGCACGCACATCCCGCCGGAGGTGCCCGAACTGGTCTACGACACCGTCGCGCGCCGCTTCGAGCGGGGCAGCCGGGCGCTGCTGGCCGCGATCCACCGCACCCGGCCCCGCTACTCCCTGTTCGGGCACGTCCACCAGCCGCTGGTCCGCCGGATGCGGATCGGTGCGACGGAGTGCGTGAACGTGGGCCATTTCGCCGGTAGCGGCAGGCCCTGGGCGCTCGAATGGTGAGAAGCCGGGGACTCGGCTGAGACGGGGTGAAGGCGGCAGGTCGGCGGCGCGGTAGCCTTCACGCTGCACAGACGTGCGCATCCCGCGCACGGAAGACTCCCTGCGGTCCGCATCTGGAGGAGCCACGGCGATGGCGGAACACACCAGTTCGAGCATCACGATCGAGGCGGCTCCGGCCGATGTCATGGCGGTGATCGCCGACTTCGCCCGCTACCCCGACTGGACCGGCGAGGTCAAGGAGGCCGAGGTCCTCGCGGCCGACGCGCGCGGCCGCGCCGAGCAGGTCAGGCTCGTCATGGACGCCGGCGCCATCAAGGACGACCAGACCCTGGCGTACACCTGGACCGGTGAGCACGAGGTGTCCTGGACCCTGGTGAAGTCCCAGATGCTGCGCTCCCTCGACGGCTCCTACCTGCTGAAGCCGGCCGGTCAGGGCGCCACCGAGGTCACCTACCGGCTCACCGTCGACGTCAAGATCCCCATGCTCGGCATGATCAAGCGCAAGGCGGAGAAGGTCATCATCGACCGTGCGCTGGCGGGCCTGAAGAAGCGGGTCGAGGCCGGGCGCTAGCCCCGGACGCGGACACGTCGTGGCCGGTCGCGGGCCCGGTCGTCTCCGTTACCGTTCACCCTCATGCGCACCATCCTGATCATGGGCCCGGGCGGCAGCGGTCGTACGACCGTGGCCGCCGCCACCGCGCGCCGCGCCGCCGCCGAAGGCACCCGCACCCTTCTGCTCGGCGCCGACCGCACCGACACCCCGGGCACGGCACTGGGCACCGGAACAGGACCGGCCCCGGCCGAGGCCGCCCCGCGGCTGACCGTGTGGCGGCCCGACGCCGCCGACCGCTTCCGGCAGGACCTCACCGCCTTCCAGACCCGCGCCGCGAACGTCCTCGACCTCCTCGGCGCCGCCCGCCTGGACGGCGAGGAGGTCACCCCGCTGCCCGGCGCCGAGGAGCTGTCCTTCCTGCGCGCCCTGCGCGACGCCGCCCTCTCCGAGCGCTACGACCTCCTCGTCGTCGACCTCCCGCCGCTGCCGCAGGCCCTCCCGCTGCTCGGCCTCCCCGAGGAACTGCGCCGCTACCTGCGCCGCCTGCTGCCGCCCGAGCGGCAGGCCGCCCGCGCCCTGCGCCCGGTCCTCGGCCGGCTGGCCGGCGTCCCCATGCCCGCCGAGTGGCTGTACGAGACGGCGGCCCGCTGGGACCTGGAGCTGGCCGCCGTGGAGGCGGTGCTGACCGACCGGCACACCGCCGTACGCCTGGTCGCCGAACCCGGCCCGGCCGGCGCCGACGCCCTGCACACCGCCACCCTCGGCCTCGCCCTGCGCGGACTGCCCGTCGAGGCACTGGTCGCCAACCGCGTCCTGCCCGACCCCGCCCCCGACGGCTGGCTCGCGGGGCTCCTCGCCCAGCAGCGCAAGACCCTCGCCGAGTGGCGGGACACCGAGCGGGCCTACGACCTGCACCAGGTCCCGCACCTGGGCCGCGACCCGCGCGGCGGCGACGACCTCGACGCCCTCGCGGTCCCCGCCGTCAACCCCGCGCCCGCCCCGGTCGAGTGGCCCGTCGCCGACCGGCTGGCCGAGGACGGGGTGCTGGTCTGGCACATCCCGCTGCCCGGCGCCATACGGGACGAGCTCGACCTCGTCCGGCGCGGCGACGAACTCGTCATCGGCGTCGGCCCCTTCCGGCGGATCGTGCCGCTCCCCTCCGCCCTGCGCCGCTGCACCGTCGCGGGCGCCGGGCTGCGCGAAGGCGAGCTGCGCATCCGGTTCGCGCCCGACCCGGGCCTGTGGCCCGCCGCCGGACGGTGAACGGCGTACGCCCACTCGGGTAACGTCGGAAGAGCGAACCGTAGTCAGGAGTCCGCCATGAGCGAAGAGCGCCCCGCACCCGAATCCCCCGAGGCGGAGCGGCGGCCGAGCGACGCCGACGCCTGGTCCACCGCCTGCGCCGAGGACCTCGCCGCCGAGAAGGCCCGCCGCCGCGCCGGACAGGGCCCGCCTCCGGGCTCCGCCGCCGAGGAACTGCGCAGGCTCGTGGACACGGTGGCCGACAAGCTGTCCGGCCTCCAGTCCCCGCTCCTCGGAGCCGTCGCGGGCCCGGCCGCCCAGCAGGTGGTGCGCCAGGTCGTGCAGCAGGCCAAGGCCGCCGTCGAGCCCGTGGTGGAACGCAACCCGCAGGTCTTCGACCACCTGGCCGCGGCCGGCACCGAACTGCTGGCCGCCTACCGCTCCGCCGTCCAGGGTCAGGAGCGCCGCTGGACGACCCGCGCGGCCGACCCGGAGGCGTCCCCCGGCGGTGACCGCCCCGACCGTCCCGACGGGGGCGAGGGCACCGGTCCGGGGGAGCGCATCGACCTGGACTGAAGCCCTTCCACGGCAGGGCCTCGGGTACGGTTGGCCGTAGCGGGGCTCGACCGGAACTGAGGGATTCATGGGACTCACCATCGGCGTCGACATCGGCGGCACCAAGATCGCGGCCGGCGTGGTCGACGAGGAGGGCAACATCCTCTCGACCTTCAAGGTGCCGACCCCCACCACGCCCGAGGCCATCGTGGACGCCATCGCCTCCGCGGTGGAGGGAGCGCGTGCGGGGCACGAGATCGTCGGCGTGGGCATCGGTGCGGCCGGCTACGTGAACCGGCAGCGCTCCACGGTGTACTTCGCGCCCAACATCGACTGGCGCAACGAGCCGCTGAAGGAGAAGGTCGAAGCCCGCACCGGCCTCCCCGTCGTGGTCGAGAACGACGCCAACGCGGCCGCCTGGGGCGAGTACCGGTTCGGCGCGGGCAAGGGCCACCGCAACGTCATCTGCATCACGCTCGGCACCGGCCTCGGCGGCGGCATCATCATCGGCAACAAGCTGCGCCGCGGCCACTTCGGCGTGGCCGCCGAGTTCGGACACATCCGGATGGTCCCGGACGGCCTGCTGTGCGGCTGCGGCTCGCAGGGCTGCTGGGAGCAGTACGCCTCCGGCCGCGCCCTGGTCCGCTACGCCAAGCAGCGCGCCAACGCCACCCCCGAGCGCGCCGAGGTGCTGCTCGCGCTCGGCGACGGCACCCCCGAAGGCATCGAGGGCAAGCACATCTCCATGGCCGCCCGCCAGGGCTGCCCGGTCGCCGTCGACTCCTACCGCGAGCTGGCCCGCTGGGCCGGCGCCGGCCTCGCCGACCTGGCCTCCCTCTTCGACCCGTCCGCGTTCATCGTCGGCGGCGGCCTCTCGGACGAGGGCGACCTCGTCCTCGACCCCATCCGCAAGTCCTACAAGCGCTGGCTGGTCGGCGGCAACTGGCGTCCGGTCGCCGACGTGATCGCCGCCCAGCTCGGCAACAAGGCCGGCATGGTGGGCGCGGCCGACCTGGCCCGTGAGCCCGACCCGATCATGTAGCGGGCCCGCGTACGACGATGCCCGCCGAGTCCGGTCCCGGACCGGCGGGCATCGTCGTATGTTGATCGTCATGGCGACCACCGATCTGCCCAACTCCCGTACGGAGCCCGACGGTTCCGCCGTCGTCCGGGTCCTGAGCTACAACGTCCGCTCCCTGCGCGACGACACCGCCGCGCTGGCCCGGGTGATCACCGCGTGCGCCCCGGACCTGGTCCTGGTCCAGGAGGCTCCCCGCTTCTTCCGCTGGCGCAAGAAGCTGGCCCGGCTCGCCGCCGCCTCCGGGCAGGTGCTCCTCACCGGCGGCGCCACGGCGGCGGGCCCGGCGATCCTGTGCACCCTGCGCGCCACCGTCGAGCGGACCGAGGACGTGCTGCTCCCGCTCACCCCCGGCCTGCACCGCCGCGGACTCGCCACGGCCGTGGTCCGCTTCGGCGCGGCCCGCCTCGGTGTCGTCAGCTGCCACCTGAGCCTGCGCCGGGACGAGCGGTACGCGCAGGGCGGCATGCTCCTGGACCGGGTCGCCGGGATGGGCGTGGAACACACCGTGGCCGGCGGCGACCTCAACGAGCGCCCCGACGGCCGCACCTTCCGGCTCCTCGCCGACAGCCTCCAGGACTGCCGGACCGCCGCCCCCTGGGGCGGCGAGTTCACCTCGACCCCCGCCGACCCCCACCAGCGCATCGACGCCGTCTTCGCGACCCGGGGCATCGAGGTACTGGGCTGCGGGGTGCCCGACGGGCACCCCGGCGTCACGGGTTCGGACCTGAGGGCGGCCACGGACCACCTTCCGGTCCTCGCCGCCCTCAGGATCCCGGCCGCCTAGGGTCTCCCGCGTCCGGCCCTCAGACGACCGCGCCGCGGCCGGGGTCGCCGTCCTCGTCGTCGTCCGTGCGCATCCGCATCACCAGCGTGGCGAAGCCGCCCAGGAAGCCGCCGACGGCCAGGGTGGTCAGCCACCAGGTCATCTCCCAGCCCAGCACCACGGCGAGCAGCAGCAGCACGGGCCCGCCGACCACGCCGAGCCAGGCGAACTTCGCGGTGGCGTCGGCGGTCGGCAGCGGGGGCGGCTCGGGCGGCACGAAGTGGCCCTCGTCGTCCTCGTCGAAGTCGTCGTCGGACGGCTCGGCGACGCGGTGGTCGCGCGGGCCCACCCCCGGGGCGAAGGAGATGGAGCTGCCCAGCGGTCGGGCCGGCCCCGGTTCGCCGGAGCCGTCGGTGCGCTCGGGGCGCGGTTCCTTCTCGAGCAGCGCGAGATCCTCGACCGGCTTGAAGGGCCGGGCCCCCGGCGGATCGGGCGGCTCCTGGCCGTACCCCGCGACGATGGCACGCCACACGGCGTCCTCGTCGAAGGGCACCCCCTTCTCGTCCGGCTCGCGGTCCTCGCGGTCGGAGTCGTGCTCAGCCAACTGCGGCCGTCCCTTCCTTGCCGACACTGGGTGCGAGCCGGCCCATGAAGGCGAGGCTCTCCTCGAAGATCCGGTCCGCATCGTGGTCCAACGTCGCCACGTGGTGACTCTGTTCCAGCACGATCTCCGTCACGTCCAGGGAGGACACCCGGCTCAGCACCCGTGCCGCGTCGGCCGCCGGGACCACGTGGTCCCGGGCGCTGCGCAGCAGCAGCAACGGCTGGGTGACCTGGGGCAGCTCCCCGTCCAGCCGGCGCAGGAACACCCGCAGGGAGTGCGCCGCGTGCAGCGGGACCCGGTCGTACCCGAGCTCCGCCGCCCCGTCGCGGGCGATGTCACCGGCGATGCCCTTCGTCGTCCGCACGAGGTGCCGGGCCACCGGAAGGGCGTACGCCGACAGGCCGTGCACCCGGTTCGCCGGGTTGACGACGACCACTCCCGCGACCCGCTCGCCGTGCCGGGCCGCCAGCCGCAGTGCCAGCGCGCCGCCCATGGACAGGCCGCCGACGAACACCCGGGTACAGCGCTCGGACATCAGGCGCAGCTCGCGGTCCACCTCCGCGTACCAGTCCTGCCAGCCCGTCACCTGCATGTCCTCCCAGCGGGTGCCGTGCCCGGGCAGCAGCGGCACCGACACGGTCAGGCCGTGCGCCGCGTGGTGCTGCGCCCAGGGGCGCAGCGACTGGGGCGAGCCGGTGAAGCCGTGACAGAGGAGGACACCCACCTCCCCGCCCTCGTGGCGGTACGGCTCGGCTCCGGGGAGAACCGGCACCTTTCGGGCTCCTGTTCCTGAGTGGGACGCGAAGAACTGGCGGATGTGGTTCACCGTACGCGACCGCACTGACACCGACCAGGGTCGTCGGTCCCATTGCCCGCGCTCCGGGTTAAGGTCTGATCGACGGACACAGGAGGCACGCGGGTGATGTACGGCACGATGAAGGTCGCCATCGGAGGGCCCCTGAAGGTCGCCTTCAGGCCCTGGGTGGAGGGCATGGAGAACATTCCGGTCGCGGGCCCCGCCATCCTGGCGAGCAATCACCTGTCCTTCTCGGACTCGTTCTTCCTGCCCGCGGTCCTGGACCGCAAGGTCACCTTCATCGCCAAGGCCGAGTACTTCACCACTCCCGGCGTCAAGGGCCGCCTCACGGCCGCCTTCTTCAAGGGCGTGGGCCAGCTCCCGGTGGACCGCTCCGGGGCGCGCGGCGCCGGCGAGGCGGCGGTGAAGAGCGGGATAGAGGTGCTGGAGCGCGGCGAACTGTTCGGCATCTACCCCGAGGGAACCCGTTCGCCCGACGGCCGGCTGTACCGGGGCAAGCCCGGCGGCCTCGCGCGCGTGGCGCTCGCCACCGGCGCGCCGGTCATCCCCGTGGCGATGATCGACACCGAGAAGATCCAGCCGCCCGGCAAGGTGATGCCCAAGCTGATGCGCCCGGGCATCCGCATCGGCAAGCCGCTTGACTTCAGCCGTTACCTCGGCATGGAGCACGACCGCTTCGTGCTGCGCGCGGTGACCGACGAGGTCATGTACGAGATCATGAAGCTCTCGGGCCAGGAGTACGTCGACGTCTACGCGACCGCCGCCAAGCGGCAGATCGCGGAGGCGGCCAGGGCGGCCAAGGAAGCGGAGAAGGCCACCAAGGAGACGGAGAAGAAGGCCGACGCCTAGGCCGGCGGCCAGGGGGAGCGGGACCCGGGGGG
>NZ_JAJSZC010000234.1:0-12655 GCF_036815105.1 Streptomyces sp. IBSBF 3136 | reverse complement strand
GGCCCGCGCCGATGCGCGGGCCTGTGGAAACGCTGCCTGGCCTGCGGACTCGCCGCCTGGACGCTGATCGCGCTCGCCGCGTACGCGACGCGCAGCACCGCGGCACTGCCGGCCCTGATCCTGCTCGGCGGCTTCCTGGTCCCGGTCGCCTTCGTGCTGTGGGCGTACGAGCGGCACAGCCGGGACCTGGGCGTCAGCGCGATCCTGGGCTGCTTCCTGGCCGGCGGCGCGCTCGGCGTGCTGGGCGCCTCGGCGACCGAGCCGTACCTGCCCCGCCTCTCCCTGGGCATGTTCACCGGCGTCGCCCTGGCCGAGGAGGCGGCCAAGCTCGGCGCGCTGGTGTTCGCGCTGCGTCGGCAGCCGGGCATCCGGGGGACGCGGGCCGGGCTGGTGCTCGGCGCGGCCGTCGGCCTCGGCTTCGCGGCACTGGAGGGCTGCGGCCACGCCATCGGGGCGGCCGTCTCGGCCGGGGGCGCCGACCTCAGGGGCCTCGTGGGGACGGAGCTGCTGCGCGGGGTGGTCACCCCCTTCGGGCAGGGCCTGTGGACGGCGATCGCGGGTGGCGTACTGCTGTCCCTGCGCCACCCGAACGGGCACTTCCGGCTCGCCGCGCCGGTCGTCGGCACCTGTCTGGGCGTCTCGGTGCTGCACGCTCTGGGGGACGCCACGCACGGCGTCGCGATCTGGCTGGTGGCCCTGCTGTCGGGCACCGGTCTGGACGCGGAGCCGTTCGCCCAGGGGTACCCGCCCCGGCCCGGCGCCGTGGAGCAGCACCTGTTCCTGGTGTTCTCGGTCGGCGGCCTGGTACTCGTCGGGCTGCTGGGGGCCGCCTGGGCACGGTCGCTGGCGCACCGGGACCCCTCTTGGAGAAATACCCCCTAGGGGTATACTGTGAGGACGTGGTGGGGCTCCACCGTGAGCCTCACCGGCCCCGCCCGCCTCGACGAGGAGAACGACATGAGCGCCCAGACCGACACTTCGGGCTCCGTCACCACCGTCTACAAGGTGACCGGTATGAGCTGTGGACACTGCGAGGGCTCCGTCTCCGGTGAGATCTCCCAGATCCCCGGCGTCGACTCGGTCAAGGCCGTCGCGTCGACCGGTGAGGTCACCGTCGTCTCCGCGGTACCGCTGGACGACGAGGCCGTGCGCGCCGCCGTGGACGAGGCCGGCTTCGAACTGGCCGGCCGGGCCTGAGCCCCGGTCCCGCAGCGCGGGCCGAAGCCTCCGGGCCCGCCCCGCGCGGGCCCCGCAACCTTCCCCCGACCGGGCCGTGCCGACCAGCTCATACTGGATCCGTACGGTCCGGTCCGATGTCTGGAGTCCGGACATGACCAGCACCACCGCAGAAACCGGGACAGCGAGCGCGATAGGCGCCACGTCCGAGGTCGAGCTGCTCATCGGCGGGATGACGTGCGCCTCCTGCGCCGCCCGGGTGGAGAAGAAGCTCAACCGCATGGACGGCGTGAGCGCCACGGTGAACTACGCGACGGAGAAGGCGAAGGTCAGCTACACCGAGGGCGTGGCGGTCGCCGACCTGATCGCGACCGTGGTGCGGACCGGCTACACCGCCGAGGAACCCGCGCCACCGCCCACCCCCGCGGCCGCGGAGGAGCCGGCCGAGCGCGACCCCGAACTCGCCGCGCTCCGGCACCGCCTGCTCGTCTCCGCCCTGCTCGCCGCGCCGGTCGTCCTGCTCGCCATGGTCCCCGCGCTGCAGTTCGACAACTGGCAGTGGCTCTCGCTCACGCTCGCCGCACCGGTCGTCGTCTGGGGCGGATGGCCGTTCCACCGGGCCGCCTGGACCAACGCCCGGCACGGCGCCGCCACCATGGACACCCTGGTGTCGGTCGGCACGCTGGCCGCGTTCGGCTGGTCGCTGTGGGCCCTGTTCTTCGGTGACGCGGGCATGCCGGGCATGCACGACGAGTTCCGGTTCACCGTCTCCCGGACGGACGGCGCCTCCACCGTCTACCTGGAGGTCGCCGCCGGCGTGGTCGCGCTGATCCTCCTCGGCCGCTATCTGGAGGCCCGTTCCAAGCGGCGCGCGGGCGCGGCCCTGCGGGCCCTGATGGAGCTGGGCGCCAAGGACGTCGCCGTGCTCCGCGCGGGGCGCGAGGTGCGGGTGCCGGTGTCCTCGCTGACCGTCGGCGACCGGTTCGTCGTACGGCCCGGCGAGAAGATCGCCACCGACGGCACGGTCGTCGAGGGCGTCTCCGCGGTGGACGCGTCCATGCTGACCGGCGAGTCGGTACCGGTGGACGTCGGTCCCGGCGACCAGGTCACCGGCGCCACCGTCAACGCGGGCGGCCGGCTGGTGGTCGAGGCCGGCCGGGTCGGCGCCGACACCCAGCTCGCCCGGATGGCGAAGCTGGTGGAGGACGCGCAGAGCGGCAAGGCCGAGGTGCAGCGGCTCGCCGACCGGGTCTCCGCCGTCTTCGTCCCCGTGGTCATCCTGATCGCGCTCGGCACCTTCGGCGGGTGGCTGGGCGTCACCGGCGACACCGTCGCCGCGTTCACGGCCGCCGTCGCGGTCCTGATCATCGCCTGCCCGTGCGCGCTGGGCCTCGCCACGCCGACCGCGCTGATGGTCGGCACCGGCCGGGGCGCCCAGCTCGGCATCCTGATCAAGGGCCCGGAGGTGCTGGAGTCCACCCGCCGCGTCGACACGGTCGTGCTGGACAAGACCGGCACCGTCACCACCGGCCGGATGACCCTCCAGGACGTGTACGTCGCCGACGGCGAGGACGAGAAGCGGGTGCTGCGGCTCGCGGGCGCGCTGGAGCACGCCTCCGAGCACCCGGTCGCCCGCGCGATCGCCGCGGGCGCCGAGGAGCGGGCCGGGGCGCTCCCGGCCGTCGAGCACTTCGAGAACGTGCCCGGACGGGGCGTGCGCGGCCGCGTGGAGGGCCGTGAGGTGGCCGTGGGGCGGCTCCTCGGGGCGCTGCCGGAGGAGCTGGCCCGGGCCGCCCGGCAGGCCGAGCGTGAGGGCCGTACGGCCGTCCCGGTCGGCTGGGACGGCCGGGCGCGCGGTGTCCTCGCGGTCGCCGACGCGGTCAAGGAGACCAGCGCCGAGGCGGTGCGCGAGCTGCGCGCGCTCGGGCTGACGCCGGTGCTGCTCACCGGCGACAACCGGACGGTCGCCGAGTCCGTCGCGCGGGCCGTCGGCATCGACGAGGTGATCGCCGAGGTGCTCCCCGAGGACAAGGTGGACGTCGTGCGGCGGCTGCGGGGCGAGGGACGCGCCGTGGCGATGGTGGGTGACGGCGTCAACGACGCGGCCGCGCTGGCCACCGCCGACCTGGGGCTGGCGATGGGCACCGGCACGGACGCGGCGATCGAGGCCGGCGATCTGACGCTGGTCCGCGGTGACCTGCGGGTGGCCGCGGACGCCATCCGGCTCTCCCGGCGCACCCTGGCCACGATCAAGGGCAATCTGGTGTGGGCCTTCGGCTACAACGTGGCCGCGCTGCCGCTGGCCGCGGCGGGCTTGCTGAACCCGATGATCGCGGGTGCGGCGATGGCCTTCTCCTCGGTGTTCGTGGTCACCAACAGCCTGCGGTTGCGCCGCTTTCGCTGAGTCACCGCAAGTTACCGGGGGTTAGGTACACGGGATGTAAGAGACCCCCTAGAGTCAGGCGCGAGCCTCACATAAGCTCTTCACAAGGCTCGCGCATCTTCCTTACGCTGGGGCACCGATCGCCGGATCGGGGCTCTTGCGCATCTAAAGGACATATGCAAGAGACGCAGATCACAGTGATGCGAACGTAACCATCGAAGGGCTTCGAAGGTCTAAGTTGGCGATGTCAGAACAGCGTCTTGGGGGGCGCTGACTGGCATCTGGGGATGTCTTGGGGGACTTCCTCAGAGATGCGTTGCCGGGGCACGCACACAGGGGAGCTTTGAGCGGCCCTCCCAGCGTGCGTTGTCCCGGCAGATCGCACATCACTGGAGCACGACGGGTCCGCCCGGCGTGCTCGGACAGCGGTTCAGGCGCTGTCTCTCCGAGCGCCCGGCCGGATCCCGTGGGGGGAATCCGCACCGGGACATGGGAAGGCGCCCTGGTCGTCGGCCCGTGGGGGGACCGGCGTCTCAGGGCGCCTTCCGCTTTTTCGTCTGTCACCGCCGGTTCAGGGCCTGCCGGTCCGGCAGGCCCTCGCGCTCAGTGCGGTCAGCGCTCCTCGACGGGCACGAAGTCCCGCTCCACCACGCCGGTGTAGATCTGGCGCGGGCGGCCGATGCGGGAACCCGGCTCCTTGATCATCTCGGTCCACTGGGCGATCCAGCCCGGCAGCCGGCCGAGGGCGAACAGGACCGTGAACATCTCGGTCGGGAAGCCCATGGCCCGGTAGATCAGACCGGTGTAGAAGTCCACGTTCGGGTAGAGCTTGCGCTCGACGAAGTAGTCGTCGGAGAGCGCGTGCTCCTCCAGCTTCAGGGCGATGTCGAGGAGCTCGTCGGACTTGCCGAGAGCGGAGAGGACATCGTGCGCCGCAGCCTTGATGATCTTGGCGCGCGGGTCGAAGTTCTTGTAGACCCGGTGGCCGAAGCCCATCAGGCGGACGCCGTCCTCCTTGTTCTTCACCTTGCGGATGAAGGTGTCGACGTCGCCACCGCTCTCCTGGATGCCCTCGAGCATCTCCAGGACGGACTGGTTGGCACCGCCGTGCAGCGGACCCCACAGGGCGCTGATGCCGGCCGAGATCGACGCGAACATGTTGGCCTGCGAGGAGCCGACCAGGCGGACCGTGGAGGTCGAGCAGTTCTGCTCGTGGTCGGCGTGCAGGATCAGCAGCTTGTCCAGCGCGGCCACCACGACCGGGTCGAGGTCGTACTCGTCGGCCGGGACCGAGAAGGTCATGCGCAGGAAGTTCTCGACGTAGCCGAGGTCGTTGCGCGGGTAGACGAACGGGTGACCGATCGACTTCTTGTACGCGTACGCCGCGATCGTCGGAAGCTTGGCGAGCAGACGGATCGTGGAGAGGTTGCGCTGCTTCTCGTCGAACGGGTTGTGGCTGTCCTGGTAGAAGGTGGACAGCGCCGAGACGACCGAGGACAGCATCGCCATCGGGTGGGCGTCGCGCGGGAAGCCGCGGTAGAAGTTCTTGACGTCCTCGTGCAGCAGGGTGTGCCGCGTGATGTCGTTCTTGAAGGTGGAGAGCTCGTCGACGGTCGGCAGCTCGCCGTTGATCAGCAGGTAGGCCACCTCGAGGAAGGTGGAGCGCTCGGCCAGCTGCTCGATGGGGTAGCCGCGGTAGCGGAGAATCCCCGCCTCGCCGTCGAGGTAGGTGACCGCGGATTTATAGGCGGCCGTGTTGCCGTAACCGCTGTCCAGAGTCACCAGACCGGTCTGGGCGCGGAGCTTCCCGATGTCGAAGCCCTTGTCACCGACGGTGCTGTCGACCACCGGGTAGGTGTACTCGCCGTCGCCGAACCGCAGTACTACAGAGTTGTCGCTCACGTCTTCCCTCACCGACGTAGTGCCTCATCTTCGAGGTGCCCTGACTGTCTCTACCATCCCCCATTTGGCTCAGGAGAGTGCACTCGGGGTCGACCATTGGGCCTATCGGCGGCACTCAGTGCCGCCAACCTGCTCATCCTGCCCCCTCGGACCCGCATCTGGAAGTGCTCTGTGACCTTTGCGACTCGTTTGATCGATCATTTTTTGTGATCCGCGCCGTCGCCCCTGGTCAGGATCGGTCAGGAGCCGGCCAGCCGGAAGTCCAGCGCTGTGCACCGCCGTCCGGCGGACACGGTGCGCACCGCCTGGCCGATCGCCTTGCGTGAACCCACCAGGACGACCAGTCGTTTGGCCCGTGTCACCGCCGTGTACAGCAGGTTCCGCTGGAGCATCATCCACGCGCCGGTGGTGACGGGGATCACCACCGCGGGATATTCACTTCCCTGCGAGCGGTGGATGGTGACCGCGTACGCGTGGGCCAGTTCGTCCAGTTCGTCGAACTCGTAGGGCACCTCCTCGTCTTCGTCCGTCAGCACCGTCAGCCGCTGGTCGACCGGATCGAGCGAGGTGACCACGCCCACGGTGCCGTTGAAGACCCCGTTCGCCCCCTTCTCGTAATTGTTGCGGATCTGGGTGACCTTGTCGCCGACGCGGAAGACCCGGCCGCCGAATCGCTTCTCGGGCAGGTCGGGCCGGCCGGGGGTGACGGCCTGCTGGAGCAGGCCGTTGAGGACGCCGGCGCCGGCCGGACCGCGGTGCATGGGCGCCAGCACCTGCACGTCCCGGCGCGGGTCGAGCCCGAACCGGGCCGGGACACGGCGGGCGGCCACGTCCACGGTGAGCCGGCCGGCCTCCTCGGTGTCGTCCTCCACGAAGAGGAAGAAGTCCTTCAGCCCCTCGGTGAGCGGGTGCAGCCCGGCGTTGATGCGGTGCGCGTTGCTGACGACGCCGGACTGCTGGGCCTGGCGGAAGACCCGGGTGAGCCGCACGGCCGGGACCGGGCCGCCGTCGGCCAGCAGGTCCCGCAGCACCTCCCCCGCGCCGACGCTCGGCAGCTGGTCCACGTCACCCACGAACAGCAGGTGCGCCCCCGGCGGCACCGCCTTGACCAGCTTGTTGGCGAGCAGCAGGTCGAGCATGGACGCCTCGTCCACGACCACCAGGTCGGCGTCCAGCGGGCGGTCCCGGTCGTAGGCCGCGTCACCGCCGGGCTTCAGCTCCAGCAGCCGGTGGACGGTGGAGGCCTCGGCGCCGGTCAGCTCGGCGAGGCGCTTGGCGGCCCGGCCGGTGGGCGCGGCGAGCAGCACCTTGGCACGTTTGGCGCGGGCGAGTTCCACGACCGAGCGGACCGTGAAGGACTTGCCGCAGCCGGGTCCGCCGGTGAGGACGGCGACCTTCTC
Source organism: Streptomyces sp. IBSBF 3136 (assembly GCF_036815105.1). Taxonomy (NCBI): domain Bacteria; kingdom Bacillati; phylum Actinomycetota; class Actinomycetes; order Kitasatosporales; family Streptomycetaceae; genus Streptomyces; species Streptomyces sp. IBSBF 3136. The sequence continues at coordinate 5,794 of NZ_JAJSZC010000234.1, read as the reverse complement.
GGTCAGCGCGAGCCGCACGGCGGCCTGCTGCTCGGGGGCGAGGTCGGCGCCGGTGCGCTGCTTCAGCCAGCCGAGCGCCCTGTCCCAGTCCACGTCCCGGAAGGCGGGCATCCGGTCCTCCTGGGTGCGCAGCAGCCGCAGCACCTGGGCAGAGAGGGACAGTTCGGCGCGGTGGAAGGGCACGAGGTAGACGGCGGTGACGGGCTGGGAGTCGCCGTCGGGCCCCGGCACCTTCTCTCGGACGACCCCCGGCTCCTCGCCCTCCTCGCCCGGCCCGGCCAGCTCGGCCAGGCACTCGATGACCAGGCCGGTGTCGACCTGGAGCAGTTTGACGGCGTCGGCGATGAGCCGCTCCTCGGGCAGGAAGCAGTGCCCCTGGTCGGCGGACTGGGACAGGGCGTACTGCAGGCCCGCCTTCACCCGCTCCGGGCTGTCGTGCGGGATGCCGACGGACTGGGCGATCTTGTCGGCGGTGAGGAAGCCGATGCCCCAGACGTCGGCGGCCAGGCGGTACGGCCGGTTGCGGACGACGGAGATCGAGGCGTCGCCGTACTTCTTGTAGATGCGTACCGCGACGGACGTCGAGACCTCGACGCTCTGGAGGAAGAGCATGACCTCCTTGATCGCCTTCTGTTCCTCCCAGGCGTCGGCGATCTTCCGGGTCCGCTTGGGGCCCAGGCCGGGGACCTCGATGAGCCGCTTCGGCTCCTCCTCGACGATCCGCAGGGTGTCGAGGCCGAAGTGCTGGGTGATGCGGTCGGCGAAGACCGGGCCGATGCCCTTGACCAGGCCGGAGCCCAGGTAGCGGCGGATGCCCTGGACCGTGGCCGGCAGGACGGTCGTGTAGTTCTCCACCGTGAACTGGCGGCCGTACTGGGGGTGCGAACCCCAACGCCCCTCCATGCGCAGGGACTCGCCGACCTGGGCGCCGAGCAGGGCGCCCACCACCGTCAGGAGATCGCCGCCGCCGCGGCCGGTGTCGACCCGGGCGACCGTGTAGCCGTTCTCCTCGTTGGCGTACGTGATCCGCTCCAGCACTCCTTCGAGCACGGCGAACCGCTGTTCGCCCGTGGGGTTCCCCGCCTGTTGAGCCATGAGCCGACGGTACCGGCCGGCTCTGACATCACGATCCGGTCTCAGGGCCTTGCGGATGGCCGTGTAATCGATTCCAATCCTCCGTGTAATCGATTCCATGCGTTCCACGAGGAGGTGGAGCCGGCGATGACGAGCATCAAGGACGTCGCCGCGGCCGCGGGTGTTTCGGTGGCCACGGTGTCGCGCGTCCTGAACGAGCACCCGTCGGTCAGCGCGGACGCGCGGCGGCGGGTCACGGCCGCCGTGCAGGACCTCGGCTACCGGCCCAACGCCGTCGCCCGCTCACTGCGCACGGACCAGACCCGCACCCTCGGCCTGGTCATCAGCGACGTGCTGAACCCCTACTTCACCGAACTGGCCCGCGCCGTCGAGGAAGAGGCGCGCGCACTCGGCTACAGCGTGATCATCGGCAACGCCGACGAGCGTCCGGACCTCCAGGACCACCACGTACGGACCCTGCTGGACCGGCGGATCGACGGGCTCCTCGTCTCCCCCACCGACGGCGGCTCCCCGCTCATGCTGGACGCCGCGCGCGCGGGGACGCCGATGGTGTTCGTGGACCGCTGGATCCCCGGGGTCAAGGTGCCCGTCGTGCGGGCCGACGGCCGGGAGGCCGTACGGGACCTCGTCGCCCACCTGTGCCGGCTCGGGCACCGACGGCTCGCGATCATCGCGGGACCGGCGGCCACCACGACCGGCAGCGAGCGCGTCGACGCCTTCCGGGACGCCATGGCCGAACACGGCCTCCCCCTCCCGGACGCCTACATAGGGCAGGGCGACTTCCAGGCCGGCAGCGGACGGCGGGTCACCGAGGGGTTCCTCGACCTGCCCGAGCCGCCGGAGGTCGTCTTCGCGGCCGACAACCTGATGGCACTCGGTGCCCTGGACGCCGTCCGCGCGCGCGGGCTGCGCGTTCCCGACGACATCGCGCTGGCCGCGTTCGACGACATCCCGTGGTTCGTGCACACCGATCCGCCGGTCACCGCGATCGCCCAGCCCACCGGCGAGCTGGGCCGGGCCGCCGTACGGGCCCTGGTCGACCGCATCGAGGGACGGCCCCCCGCGTCCGTCACCTTCGCCGCCCGGCTCGTCGTACGCCGCTCGTGCGGCGAGCCCTCCCCCTCCCCAGTGCAAAGGAGCACGTCGTGAGCGACCCGGACGAGTTGCTGCGCATCGAGGGCATACGCAAGACCTTCCCCGGCGTGGTCGCGCTGGACGGCGTCGACTTCGACCTGCGCCGCGGCGAGGTGCATGTGCTGCTCGGTGAGAACGGCGCGGGCAAGAGCACGCTGATCAAGATGCTCTCCGGTGCCTACACCCCCGACGCCGGGCGGATCCTGGCCGGCGGCGAGGAGGTGCGCATCCACGGTGCGCAGGACTCCGAGCGCCTCGGGATCGCCACCATCTACCAGGAGTTCAACCTGGTCCCCGACCTGACGGTCGCGGAGAACATCTTCCTCGGGCGCCAGCCGCGCCGGTTCGGGATGATCGACCGCAAGGCGATGGAGGCGGCCGCGGCCGTCCTGCTGGAACGCGTCGGCGTGGACGTCTCGCCCCGCGCGCGGGTGCGCGAACTCGGCATCGCACGCCTGCAGATGGTCGAGATCGCGAAGGCGCTGAGCCTGGACGCCCGCGTGCTGATCATGGACGAGCCGACCGCCGTGCTGACCTCCGAGGAGGTCGAGAAGCTCTTCTCCATCGTGCGCAGGCTGCGCACGGACGGGGTGGGCGTCGTGTTCATCACGCACCACCTGGAGGAGATCGCCGCCCTCGGCGACCGCGTCACCGTCATCCGCGACGGGAAGTCGGTGGGCCAGGTCCCCGCGTCCACCCCCGAGGACGAGCTGGTGCGGCTCATGGTCGGCCGCTCGATCGAGGCGCAGTACCCGCGTGAACGGCCCGAGAGGGGCGCCGCGCTGCTCTCCGTCGAGGGACTGACCCGCGACGGCGTCTTCCACGACGTCGGCTTCGAGGTGCACGCGGGCGAGGTCGTCGGCATCGCGGGGCTCGTCGGGGCCGGCCGTACGGAGGTGGTGCGGGCCGTGTTCGGCGCCGACCCGTACGACAAGGGGACCGTGAAGGTCTCCGGTGCCCGGGTGCGGCGCGGCGACGTCAACGCCGCCATGGCGGCCGGCATCGGCCTGGTCCCCGAGGACCGCAAGGGACAGGGGCTGGTGCTCGACGCGTCCGTCGAGGAGAACCTCGGCCTGGTGACCCTGCGCTCCGCCACGCGCGCGGGGCTCGTCGACCTCAAGGCGCAGCACGAGGCGGCCGGGCGGATCGCCGGGCAGCTCGGGGTACGGATGGCCGGACTCGGCCAGCACGTGCGGACGCTGTCCGGCGGCAACCAGCAGAAGGTCGTCATCGGCAAGTGGCTGCTGGCCGACACCAAGGTCCTGATCCTCGACGAGCCGACGCGGGGCATCGACGTCGGCGCCAAGGTCGAGATCTACCAGCTCGTCAACGAACTGACGGCCGCCGGTGCCGCCGTCCTGATGATCTCCAGCGATCTGCCCGAGGTGCTCGGCATGAGCGACCGGGTGCTGGTGATGGCCCAGGGCCGGATCGCGGGCGAGCTCGCGGCCGGTGAGGCCACCCAGGACGCCGTGATGGCACTCGCCGTAAGCAACCCCACGACGGAAACGGAGGCCCCCCGTGGCCACTGACACGCTCAAGAGCACCCCGGGCGCGGGTGGCGCCACGAGCGGCCTGCGCCGCCTCCTGCTCGACAACGGCGCGCTCACGGCGCTGATCGTCCTGGTCATCGCCCTGTCGGCGCTGTCCGGCGACTTCCTGACGACGGACAACCTGCTCAACGTGGGTGTCCAGGCGGCCGTGACCGCCGTCCTCGCCTTCGGTGTCACCTTCGTGATCGTGTCGGCGGGCATCGACCTGTCGGTGGGCTCGGTGGCGGCCCTGTCTGCCACCGTGCTCGCCTGGAGCGCGACCTCGCACGGCGTGCCGGTGTTCCTCGCGGTCGTGCTGTCCGTCGCCACCGGCGTCGTGGCGGGACTGGTCAACGGCTTCCTCATCGCCTACGGCAAACTGCCGCCGTTCATCGCGACGCTCGCCATGCTGTCGGTGGCCCGAGGCCTGTCGCTGGTCATCTCCGGGGGCTCGCCGATCCCGTTCCCGGGCTCGGTCTCCCACCTCGGCGACACGCTCGGCGGCTGGCTGCCGGTGCCGGTGCCGGTGCTGGTCATGGTCGTGATGGGGCTGGCGGCGGCCGTCGTGCTCGGCCGGACGTACATCGGCCGCTCCATGTACGCGATCGGCGGCAACGAGGAGGCGGCCCGCCTCTCCGGACTGCGCGTCAAGAAGCAGAAGCTCGCGATCTACGCCCTCTCCGGCCTGTTCGCCGCCGTCGCCGGCATCGTGCTGGCCTCCCGCCTCTCCTCGGCGCAGCCGCAGGCCGCCGACGGCTACGAGCTGGACGCGATCGCCGCGGTCGTCATCGGCGGTGCCTCGCTCGCGGGCGGTACCGGCAAGGCGTCCGGCACGCTGATCGGCGCGCTGATCCTGGCGGTGCTGCGCAACGGCCTCAACCTGATGAACGTCTCCGCCTTCTGGCAGCAGGTCGTGATCGGCGTGGTCATCGCGCTGGCGGTGCTGCTGGACACGGTGCGGCGCAAGGCGGGGGCGACCCCGCCGGCCGCCGGGACCGGTGGCGGCAAGGGCAGGCAGGCCGGGACGTACGCGCTCGCGGCGGTGGTCACCGTGGCGGTCGTGGGCGCCACCTCCTTCCTGCACAGCGGTTCCGGCGCCTCGACTGCCCCGCGGATGGGCCTGTCCCTGTCCACCCTGAACAACCCCTTCTTCGTGCAGATCAGGGCGGGCGCCCAGGCCGAGGCGAAGAAGCTGGGTGTGGACCTGACCGTCACCGACGCCCAGAACGACGCCTCCCAGCAGGCCAACCAGCTCCAGAACTTCACCAGTTCCGGCCTCGGCGCGGTCATCGTCAACCCGGTGGACTCCGACGCGGCGAGCAACTCCGTGAAGGCCGCCGACAAGGCGAAGATCCCGGTCATCGCGGTCGACCGCGGCGTCAACAAGGCCACCGTGGACGCGCTCGTGGCCTCCGACAACGTCGCCGGCGGTGAACTGGCCGCCAAGACCGTCGCCGAGAAGCTCGGCGGCAAGGGCAGGATCGTGATCCTCCAGGGGCAGGCGGGCACCTCCGCGGCCCGCGAGCGGGCGGAAGGTTTCGCCAAGGGGCTGAGGGCGTACCCCGGCATCCAGGTGCTGGCCCAGCAGCCGGCCGACTTCGACCGCACCAAGGGCCTCGACGTGATGAGCAACCTGCTCCAGGCGCACCCGGACGTCCAGGGTGTGATCGCCGCCAACGACGAGATGGCCCTCGGCGCCGTCAAGGCCCTGGGCGCCAAGGCCGGCCGGTCGGTGCAGGTCGTCGGCTTCGACGGCACCCCCGACGGCCTGACCGCCGTCAAGGACGGCACGCTGTACGCGTCGGTCGCGCAGCAGCCGAGCCGGCTGGGCAGGATCGCGGTGGACAACGCGCTGCGCGCGGTGCGCGGCAAGAAGGTGGAGCCGACGGTGAAGGTGCCGGTGAAGGTCGTCACGAAGGACAACGTGGCGGGCTTCAGCGGCTGACGACGGGGAACGGGGGGGGGGGGGGGGGGGGGGGGGGGGGGCGGCCCCCCCCCCGCCAAATATTATTACTAGTTATATATAAAATAAA
>NZ_JAJSZC010000233.1:410-17785 GCF_036815105.1 Streptomyces sp. IBSBF 3136 | reverse complement strand
GTCCCCAGCCAGGCCGCCACCCCGAGCGTCGCCACCGACGCCAGCGGTTCCGCCGTGCCGTCCCCCGCCGCCCTGACCTCGCTCACCACCGGCACCGCCGCCAAGGCGCCCGCGGCCCGCGACACCGCCGGCGACCTGCTCACCGCGCTGCAGACCGCCATCGACAAGCTGCTCAAGGCCGCCACCGCCGACCTCGACGGAGTGCTGTCCGCGGCCAACGGCGTCGTGGACGACCTGCTCGCACTGATCGACGCGGCCCTCGGCGGCCTGCCGACCGCACCGGGCACGGCCCTGCCCAGCCTGCCGCAGGCCCCGGCGCTGCCGACCGGGTGACGCGCTCACGGCGTCGCGCACGGGGATCTCATATGTCTTCCGGGGCCGGGGTTTCCGGCCCCGCGGGCACTCGTTAGGCACGGCGCCAGTACGTCCCCCGGGGTGACGCGAGTCGCCGAAGAGAGGAACACGATGAAGTCCCTGAAGGCCGCCGCCGTCCTTGCCGGTTCCGTGGCTCTCGCCGGCGTCGCCGCGCCCGCGTTCGCCCACACCACCGCCGAGCTGACGCCCACCAGCCTCAACGGCGCCGTGGACACGCTCACCCGGGGCGGCCTCACCGTCAAGGACGTCATGCCGCTGCAGCAGCAGTCGCACGCGCTCGACACCGAGAACCACGACTCCGTCCTGCACACCGTCAAGGGCGCCACCGCCGCCCTGAACCAGCACAACCCACTGCTCGGCGGCCTGCCGCTGCAGAGCTGACCGGGTCGCGCACCACCGGAAGGAGCCGGCACCGCACACCGCGGAGCCGGCTCCGGGCCTGTTCGAGGCCACTTCCCTCGATCGTGTGGAGCGGCCCCGGGCACTGGTCCGGAAGGGTGAGAAGCCACCGGCCCGCGCCGCGCCCCGTCGATAAGGTCGCGCGGTGACCTCAAGCCCAAGCGAAGCCCGCCCCTTCCGCCCCGCCGACCTCGGCACGCTCGTCGTCCTCGCCTGGAGCGGCGAGGCACCCGACGGCACCGACATGCCGTACCTGCTGGCCTACTCCCTCGGCGACACGGAGGGCGGCCCCGAGGCCACCGCCGCCGCGATCAGGCACCTGCTGACCAGCAACAACCTGCCGGTCGGCGGCCAGGTGGTGGACGGCACCTCGAAGCCGAGCCTGCCCATCACCCTGCTCGTCGAGGCCGGCCAGGCCGTCGTCAACATGCCGCAGATGGTCGCCCAGGCCGACGCGCCGCCGGAGTGGCTCGCCGCCGTCGCCGCGCGGGGCTACGCCTACCTCGTCTTCACCACCCTCGCCTGGGCCGAGGGCCGTCCCGGCCAGGTCGTCGACCCCGCCGCGCTGGCCGCCTTCGCCGGCGCCGAGGAGACCCTGAACGCCGCGGCACACATCATCCTGCCGGCCCGCAGCCTGCGCCGCTGATGCCCCGGGCCCTGGCCGGCGGCAGGGGTTTCGGGCTGGTGCTGGTCATCACCGGCGCGGCCGGCCTGCTCGCCTCCTGGGTCATCACCCTCGACGAGTTCAAGCTGCTGAAGAACCCGAACTTCGTGCCCGGGTGCAGTCTGAACCCGGTGGTGTCCTGCGGCAGCGTGATGAAGAGCGCCCAGGCCGGGGTCTTCGGCTTCCCCAACCCGATGCTGGGCCTGGTCGCCTACGGCGTCGTCGTCTGCGTCGGCGTGAGCCTGCTGGCCGACGCCCGGTTCCCCGGCTGGTACTGGCTGCTGTTCGAGGCCGGGTGCCTGTTCGGCGTCGGGTTCGTGTCCTGGCTGCAGTTCCAGTCGCTGTACCGGATCGACGCGCTGTGCCTGTGGTGCTGTCTGGCCTGGGGCGCCACGATCGTGATGTTCTGGTACGCCACCTCGCTCGTCGTGCGCGGCGGATACCTCCCCGCGCCCGCCGGACTGCGGAACTTCTTCGCGGAGTTCACCTGGGTCCTCCCGGTCCTGCACATCGGTGTCGTGGGCATGCTCGTGCTGACCCGTTGGTGGGATTTCTGGACGAGCTGACCATTGCTGCGGCCGGGCGAATTGTGAACTGAAGCCGTTTTCCGGCTCGTTGTGCGGTTCGGACGTCGAACCCCGCGCACCACGAAAAGGACCGTTGCTGACATGAAGCCGACCACCCGAGGAACCCTTGCCGCCGTCGTCACGGGCGTCGCGGCCGCCGTGGGAGCGGCCGCCCCCGCCCTGGCCGCCGGCGCGGTCCCCGTCCCCGTGCCGCTGAACGGCGTCTCCGAGTCCCTCGGCACCGAGGTGCCGAAGGTCGGCCTCGAAGTGCCGCTGGTGAAGCCCGGCGCCCCCGAGGGGCCTCGGTACGTCACCGGCCGGCTGCTGCCCGACCGCGCGCTGCCCCAGGTGCCGGTGACCGGCGCCCTGCCCGGTGCGAACATGCGGGCGCCCCTGCCGCGGGTCCTCGGCGACGACTTCGACCACGTCGGTGTCGACGCCCCCGCCTCCGATCTGCGCACGGCAGGTCCCGGCCTGTCCCTGGACGCCCCGCTGACCGCCCCCGACCCGCACCACTTCGGCCTGCCGGAACCCAAGCTCCCCCAGGCCGGCCTGCTCGCCCCGGTCCTGCGGACGGTGCCGGCCGCGAACCTCGGCCTCGGCCCCGGCCTCTGACACCGGCCCCGGTCTCTGACGCCGATCCGGGCCGTGAACCTGGGCCTCGGCCCCGCCCTCTGACACCGATCCCGGCCGCGAACCCGGGCCCCGGCTTCTGACACCGGCCCCGGCCGGGAACCCGGGCCGGCCGCGAACCGGGGCCCCGGCCCGACCCCTGACACCGGCGCCGCCTGACACCGTCCCCGGCCTCGGGCACGGCGGCCCGGCACGGGTCCCGGTCGCTCCCGCACCCACCGGATGGCCCCTCCGCGGTGACCCCGCGCGCGTTCCGGCGGTTACCCGTGCGGACATCCGATCACGGGACGAGGAGCGGAAGATGGTCGTGGGTGCCGGTGGCGTCGCGGTGGGAGCCGAGCAGCGGGTCGCGGTGGGAGCGGGCAGAGTCTCGCGAAGAGAGGTGGCGCGGGGGCTGCTGGCCTCCGCCGCCGCCCTGGCGCTGGCGCCGGTGGTCGCCGCCTCCCGCCCCCTGCCCATGTCGGACGGGCCCGGGGGCGGCCCCTTCGACGAGACCTACCGGGGCCGCCGCATCCAGGGCGTCGTGGTCCCGGTCGCGGGCCGCCGCGGCCTGGCCGGGGGCGGCGACTGGCAGGTCACCATCGACGGCCGCCCGCTGCACCTGATGCGCCGGGCGGACGGCACCTGGCTGAGCATGGTCGACCACTACAGCTCGTACCGGACGCCGCTGGAGGCGACCCGCGCCGCCGTGGACGAGATGGGCCCGGGCCAGCGCCTGCGCGACCTCGCGCCCGGCCCGACGGGCGGCGAGCACCTGGGGCACGACATGGGGGGACAGCATGGCGTACGTGCGTAAGAACGTCAGCACACTCACCCCCACCGAGCGCCGGCGGTTCGTCAACGCCCTGCTGGAGCTCAAACGGCGCGGTGAGTACGACGGGTTCGTGCGCATGCACATCGACTACTACACCGCCGACGGCGAGGCCGGCCTGCGCACCGCGCACATGGCCCCCTCCTTCCTGCCCTGGCACCGCAGGTTCGTGCTGGAGCTGGAGCGGGCGCTGCGCCGCGTGGACTCCTCGGTGACGGTGCCGTACTGGGACTGGACCCGCGACCGCACGACGACGTCCTCGCCCTGGACGAAGGACCTGCTCGGCGGCAACGGGCGGCGCTCCGACCGGCAGGTGACGACCGGTCCGTTCGCGTACGCGGCGGGCCACTGGACGATCAAGGAGGGCATCACGGACGGCAGGTTCCTCACCCGGGACCTCGGCCGCGCCGCCGCCCCCCTCCAGCTGCCCACCCGGAGCGAGTTGCAGTGGGCCCTCGACGACCCCGTCTACGACGTCCGCCCCTGGGACTCGACGGTCACCCGGGGCTTCCGCAACAAGCTGGAGGGCTGGGGGCGCGGCAGCGGCAGTTCCTCCTGGCACAACCACAACCGGGTGCACCGCTGGGTGGGCGGCGCGATGCTCGGCGGCGCGTCCGTCAACGACCCGGTGTTCTGGCTGCACCACGCCTTCCTGGACCTGCAGTGGGACCGGTGGCAGCGCGCCCACCGGTCGCACCGCTACCTGCCCGCCGACCCGCCCGGCACCGGTGACGCCCAGCACAAGCGGGTCGTCGCCCGGCACCAGAAGCTGCCGCCCTGGGATGTGACGCCGGACGAGCTCGAGGACATGAGCCGGGTCTACCGGTACGCCTGAGCCGTGCCGGGACACGGCTGAGCCCCGGCGCTCGAGGTGCCGGGGCTCAGCCGTTTCAGCGGGACCGGATCAGCTGCCGTAGCCGTCGTCGCCGGGGCCCGGGTTGCCCGGGGTGGTGTGCGTGTTGGCGCAGCCGTTGCCGAAGGCGGGGTTCAGCAGGCCGATGACGTCGACCGTGTCACCGCACACGTTGACGGGCACGTTGACGGGAACCTGGACCAGGTTGCCGGACAGCACACCGGGCGAGTTGGCGGCCGCACCCTGGGCGCCCGCGTCAGCCAGGGCCAGACCGGCGCCGCTGAGGACCACAGCCCCCGTACCGAGAGCGACGGCGGCCGCTTTCGCGAAGCGAGACATCACGTTCTCCTTTTGTTGCTCGGTGGTGTGCGGCGGCAGGCCAGCCACCGCACTTCCCCGTTCAACGGTGTGACGGGGGGCGGGTCACGCTGATCAGGGGGAGATCACCCTGATACCGGCGTTAATGGGAGGCGCCGGGCCGGACGGCCCGCCTAACCTCCCGTCATGACCCCCGACACCGATACGGATACCGCCACCGCCACCGCCACCNCCGCCGCCGGTGCGGCCGAGCGGGCCCGGCAGCTGATCGGGCTGCTGGCGGAGGAGAGCCGGATGCGCGCCCTGGCCGCCGTGGCGCTGGGCGCGAACGGTCCCGAGCGGGTCGCCGAGGTGACCGGGCTGTCCGCGAGGGACACGGCCCTCGCGCTGCTGCGCCTGCGCGAGCAGGGCGTGCTCGTGGGTGGCACACCGGGCGGACTGGCCGTCTCCTACGACGTGTTCCGCGGTCTGGTCGGTCGCGGCCGGCCCGTGCCNGGGCGTGCTCGTGGGTGGCACACCGGGCGGACTGGCCGTCTCCTACGACGTGTTCCGCGGTCTGGTCGGTCGCGGCCGGCCCGTGCCCCGCACCGGCGGCGGGCCGGACTCCGCCGTCCTGGACACCTTCGTCCGCGACGGCCGGCTGCTGCGGCTGCCCGCCCGGTGGACCCGGAAGAAGCTGGTGCTGCGGCACATCGCCGAGCAGACCTTCGAGCCGGGCGCCGAGTACCCGGAACGCGTGGTGAACGAGCGGCTGCGGGCCTGGTGCGAGGACTCCGACGGCGTCGACCATGTGACGCTCCGGCGCTACCTGGTGGACCTCCACCACCTGCACCGGAGCGAGGGCGTCTACCGCCGGCCGGAAACGGGCACGGAAAACGGCACGGAAGCCGGCAAGGCACACGGCACGGAAGCCGGCAAGGCACACGGCACGGACGACGCGGCGGAAGCCGGCTGACCGGCCGGGGCGGGCGCCGGCTTCACCGGGGCGTCAGGGCAGACGTCGTACCGGAGCCCCCGCCAGGTAGGCGGCGATGTCCTCCACCGCCTGCCCGTAGTAGGTCGCGTAGTTGGCCCGTGAGACATAGCCGAGGTGGGGCGTGGCCAGCAGGCGCGGCGCGGTGCGCACCGGGTGACCGGCGGGCAGCGGTTCGACGTCGAACACGTCGACGCCGGCCCCCGCGATCCGGCCCTCGCGCAGCGCGGCCAGCAGGGCGTCCTGGTCGACGATCGCCGCGCGCGAGGTGTTGACCAGGTAGGCGTCCGGCTTCATCAGGGCCAGTTCGGCGGCGCCGACCAGCCCATGGGTGCGCTCCGACAGGGCCAGGTGGACGGAGACGAAGTCGCTGGTGGCCAGCAGGTCCTCCTTGGAGGGGGCGAGATCCACGCCCACCTCCGCGGTCCGCTCCTTGGTCAGGTTCCGGCTCCACGCGCTGACGTGCATGCCGAAGGCGAGTCCGACCCGCGCCACCCGCTCGCCGATCTTCCCGAGCCCGAGCAGCCCGAGCCGGCGGCCGTGCAGGTCGGCGCCGACGGTGGACTGCCAGGGGCCGCCCGAGCGCAGCGCGTCGTTCTCCGTGACGATCCCGCGGGCCAGCCCCAGCAGCAGCGCCCAGGTCAGCTCGACCGGAGGCGTGGAGGAACTCGCCGTACCGCACACCGTGACCCCGCGCGCCTCGGCCGCCGCGTAGTCGATGACGCTGTTGCGCATCCCGGAGGCGACGAGCAGCCGCAGCCGGGGAAGACGCGCGATCAGCGAGCCGGGGAAAGGGACGCGCTCGCGCAGGGTGACGACGATATCGAAGTCGGCGAGCGCCGCGGCGAGGGCGTCCTCGCCGTCGAGGTGCTCGCGCAGCGCGACCACCTCCACCCGGTCCTCGATCACCGACCAGTCGGCCGACCCGGCGGCCGCCCCCTGGAAGTCGTCCAGCACCGCGCAGCGAAGTCGCACGTCGTCTCCCCCTTCCCCGTTTCCCCGTTTCCCCGTTGACCCGCTCCCCACGGTGACTGTACCGGCAGGTCACAGGGGCGGTCTGAGGGCTACCACAGGGAAACGGAATGTGGATGTTTTCTTTCCGAACGGTGTACAACTCTTCGCCTTCCTCTTACGTCGAACCGGTGAACAACGGCGTTTGCCCCCATGTGCGCGCCATCCGGAAAGAGGAAACCTGCCCATGACGATCCGTCGGTTGTGCGGTGCCCTGCGCGTGCGCGGGGTCACCGACCTGCTGCTCGTGCTCCTGCTCGCCGGCGGCTTCGCCGCGCTGCCCGTCTTCGCGCTGCTGCCCTCCCTGTGGGGCTTCGCCGCGGCGTCGGCCGTGACGTACATCGCCGACGAGGTGCTGCACGCCAGGGCCCCGGGTTTCGTACGCAGGCTGGCGACGCTCCAGCTCACCCGCCCGCTGCGGTTCGCGGTCCGTACCGTGATGCTGCTCGCGCTGGCCAGCCGGGCGGACGCGCCGGAGGCGGTGCTCGTCACCGCGCTCGCCGTGTTCAGCGCCCACTTCGCGGCGATGATGCTCTACACGGCCGTGCACCACGCCGTCCGCCGGCGCCGGGTGCTGCCCCTGGGCGTGCGCAACCTGGACATGAGCGAGCTGCCCATACCCAAGCAGCCGCCCGGCTTCCTGTACCGGCGCTTCCTGCGCAAGCTCCTCCACCTGGACCTGCCGGCCCACGCCGGCCTGCTCGCCGCGCTGGCCACCGGGGGCTGGAGCCTGGCGTACGCCGGCTTCGCGGTCACCGTCGCCGTGCCCGTGCTCGGCGTCCTCGCGCTGCTGGTCCAGTACCGCAACGTCCGCCGGATGCCCGCACGGGACGAGGTCTTCGCCGAGGTCAACCGCCGGCTCGCCGACTACCGTCCCCAGGTCGCGCTCTACTTCAGCTTCGCCGCGGTCTCCCGTGACTTCATGTACCAGGTGAACATGTGGATCGAGACGCTGGAACAGCTCGACATGCGGCCGGTGATCATCCTGCGGGAGCGGGCCTCCTTCCGCCACCTCAGCCGCACCTGGCTCCCGGTCGTCTGCGTACCCAAGGCCGACGACCTGGCGGAGCTGGAGCTGTCCGGCGTCCGGGTCGTCCTCTACCCGGGCAACGCCGGCAAGAACGTGCACATGCTGCGCGTCGCCGAGGCCAAGCACGTCTTCATCGGCCACGGCGACAGCGACAAGCTCGCCAGCAGCAACCGGGTCAGCAAGGTGTACGACGAGATCTGGGTGGCCGGCCGCGCGGGCCGCGACCGGTACCAGCGCGTCCGGCACGCCATCAGCGACAGCGCCATCGTCGAGGTGGGCCGCCCGCAGCTCGCCCCGATCCGCCTGCACGCCGAGCACACCCCGGGGCCGCTCCCGGTCGTCCTGTACGCGCCCACCTGGGAGGGCTGGAGCGACGACGACTGCCACACGTCGCTGATCCCGATGGGCGTGCCCCTGATCGAGAAGCTGCTCCAGGAGAACGTCCGGGTCGTCTACAAGCCGCACCCGCTCACCGGCAAGCGCTCGGCCGAGGCCGCCGAGGCCGACAAGGCGATCCGCGAGCTGCTGCGGGCGGACAACGAGCAGCGCGGCGCCGCCGAGGCCGAGGCCGCCGTCGCCGCCGCCAGGCCCCGCCTGAAGGAGATCCAGGAGCGCCTCGACGAGCTGGCCGGCCGCCTGCGCGGCGACGACGCCGAGCAGCTGCGCGAGGCCCGGCTGCCCGACCGCGCGGCGGCGGCCGAGTGGCAGGAACTGCGCGCCGAGTGGCACCGCATCTTCTGGGAGACCCGCGGCCCGGTCCGGCACAACGTGATCCTCAAGAGCCTGCCCACCCTCTACGACTGCTTCAACCAGGCCGACATCCTCATCAGCGACGTCTCCTCGGTCGTCGCCGACTTCGTGGCGAGCCTGAAGCCCTACCTCCTCACCAACGCCCACGACCTGTCCGACGAGGAGTTCCGGGCCGCCTACACCACCGCGGGCGGCGCCTATCTGCTCGACCGCGACTGCATCCGCCTGCCGGAGATCCTCGACTCGGTCCGCGCCCCGCACACCGACCCGATGGCGCTGGCCCGCCGCACCCTCAAGGAGTACGTCCTCGGCCCGGACCACCCCACGTCCATGGAGCGCTTCAACGCTGCGGCCAACGCCCTGGCCGCGAAGAGCGAGGCGGAGCGCCTGGAGGCGGAGACGGAACTGGCCGCCTGACGCACCACCGGCGCCCTGGCGTTCGTACTCGGGTGGGACTGAGTACGAACGCTCTGGGCGGTAACCGCCGGGGCCGGAACGCTGGGGGCATGCGAACAGGACTGCACAGACCCATTGCCCAGCTGGTGTCGATCCTCGCGCTGGCCGCGCTCGCCCCGGCACTGTGGGCCGCCTGGCTGGGCTGGGACCAGCACCGTGACGTGCACCCCGACGGCTCGACGACCGGCCCGTACCAGGCGTGGCAGGTGATCGGGCTGGTACTGACGCTGCTCGCGGCGGTCTGCTGGGCGGCCTACCGGGACTACGTCGCGGGCGCCGTGCTCGGCACCACGGCCGGCCTGACCGCGGCCGCCTACGTCGACTGGTCGGACGACGCGAGCGGCCTCTTCGTCATCGGCGTGGGGCTGGTCATGGTGGGGACCTTCGTCGGCACCGCCGTCGTCTCCGCCGTGACCACCGCCGTACGGCCGGCCGAGCTGGGGTGACCCCGGCCCGCAGGCGCCCGGCCCGCAGGCGCCTGATCCGCAGGCTCCCGGGCGCCCGCACGTGCCCGGCCCGCACGCGCCCGATCCGCGCTCATCGGCGGCCCGGGCACGGCGGTCACCTCCCGGCCGTCACCTGCACGAGGGACAGGTCCGGCTTCACGACCGCCTCGCCGCCACCGGCGGACAGCGGCTGGGCGGCCGGGCTCTGCGGGGCCACCCCCTTGTAGTACGGGCGTAGACGTATGTAGTACGGGGTGCAGACGTAGTGGTCGCCCACGCTGGCGGAGGAGGTGTCCTCTCATCGCCGGGGTGTCCATCTCACCCCCGGGGGGTGAGGCACCGCCCGGGGGTGCTGCCGGATGGTTGGCCTCGTGGCCGAGACAGTCGAGCGCGAGCAGGCGGCGGGACGGCGCAAGGTGCTGGCCGCGCTGGCCCTGGCCCAGTTCATCTGCAGTTTCGCCGGCTCCAACATGAACGTGATGATCAACGACATCAGCGCGGACCTGGACACCACCGTCCAGGGCGTGCAGGTGGCGATCACGGTCTTTCTGCTGGTGATGGCCGCGCTGATGATCCCCGGCGGCAAGCTGACCGACCGCTACGGACGCAAACGGTGCTTCCTCACCGGCCTCGTCGTCTACGCGATCGGCGCCCTGCTGAGCGCGGCCTCCCCGGGACTCGGGGTGCTGATCCTCGGCAACTCGATCCTGGAGGGCGTCGGCACCGCCCTGCTCATCCCACCCGTCTACATCCTCGCGACGCTCCTCTACCCGGACGTCACCTCCCGTGCCCGCGCCTTCGGCGTCATCATGGCGCTGGGCGGCATCGGCGCCGCCGCCGGACCGCTGATCGGCGGCCTGATCACCACGGCCATCAGCTGGCGCGCCGCCTTCGTGTTCCAGGCCCTGATCATCGCGGTGATCGTGGTGCTCAGCCG
Source organism: Streptomyces sp. IBSBF 3136 (assembly GCF_036815105.1). Taxonomy (NCBI): domain Bacteria; kingdom Bacillati; phylum Actinomycetota; class Actinomycetes; order Kitasatosporales; family Streptomycetaceae; genus Streptomyces; species Streptomyces sp. IBSBF 3136. Next base: position 7,563 of record NZ_JAJSZC010000233.1, on the reverse strand, counting down.
CCACATGCGCGACCCGCTGCCACCCGATCCGACCCGTACCTTCGACACCCTGGGCGCGGTCCTGTCGTCCGCCGGTCTGATCCTCGTGGTCATGGGCATCCTGGCCGCGGACAACGACATCTGGCTCATGATCGCCCTGCTGGTCCTCGGGGCGGGAGTGCTGTGGTGGTTCTTCCGCTACGTACGGGCCAGGGAGGCGTCGGGCAGGGAACCGCTGCTGTCGCTCAGCCTGTTCCGCAACCGCACGTCGAACCTGGGACTGGTCACCCAGAACGTCCAGTGGCTGATGCTGATGGGCGTGTCGTTCACGGTGGCGGCCTACCTCCAGGTCGTGCGCCACTACGACGCCATCCAGACCGGGGTCATCTTCACCGCGGCGACGCTGGGACTGCTGCTGACGTCCCTGTCCGCCGAGCGACTGGCCGAACGACGCTCCCAGCGCACGCTCGTGATGACCGGCTTCGTCGTCTGCATCCTCGGCGTCGTCGTCCTGGTCGCCCTGGCGGGCGCCTTCACGACCGCCTGGGCCTTCGTCCCCGGCCTCCTGCTGATCGGCCTGGGCCTCGGCGTCATGCTGACCCCGTCGGTCAACGTCGTGCAGTCGAGCTTCCCGGAGGAGCGCCAGGGCGAGATCTCCGGCCTGTCCCGCAGCGTGTCGAACCTCGGTTCGTCCTTCGGCACCGCCATCGCCGGCACCATCCTGGTCTCCGGCCTGACCAAGGGCGCCTACGCGGCGGCCATGCTCTCCCTGGCCGTCCTGGGCCTCGCCGGCCTGGCAGCGGCCACCCGCCTGCCCCGCAGCACCGACCCGGCGCACACACCGCGGAGCGCGGCTCCGCAGCGGCCGGGGGCTTGATCCGGGGCCGGAGCCCGGCCGGGCGCGGTCCGGCCGGTTCCATGCGGTGGATCAGGGCGAGTCGGATCGGGTGAGCCGGACCGGATGAGCCGGACCGGGTGAGCCGAACGGTCAGTCCTCCAGGCGGACCGGCATCAGGATCGAGAAGGTGCCCTCGTCGTCGGGCCGGCGGATCGCGATCGGCACGGTGGGGGCGGAGAGTTCGAGAACCAGTCGGTCCCGGCCCCCGGCGACCAGCGCGTCCAGCAGGAACCCACGGTTGACGGCGACACGGTCCGGGTCCGCGTCACCGTCCGCGCAGAGGGCCACCGTGCCGCCGTCGTCCACCTTGAGCACGCTGAGGTCGGGCGCTCCGGCCTCTCCGGAACGGACGGGACCGGTCTCCAGGGCCTTGCGGAAGGCGGCCACCTCGACGACGGCGCGACGCCCAGCGGTCCGGGGGAGGAGACGCCGGTAGTCGGGGAAGTCGTGGTCGAGGCACCGACCGGCTGCCTGCCGGTCTCCCACGTCCAGCGTCACGCGGTCACCGTCGACGGACAGCCGCACGGGTCCCTCGCCGTCCAGCAGCGCCCGCATCGCGTCGACGAGCGGGCTGGCCACGACGACCTGCACACGGGTCTCGTCGTGCCCGGCGACACCGGCCTGCGCGACGGCCATCCGGTACCGGTCGGTGGCCACGACGTGGAGTCTGTCGCCCTCGATGTCGAACAGGACCCCGCCGAGCGTCGGCAGTCCGGGGTCGGTGCTCGCCGCGAAACGGACGGCGTCCAGCGCGGCCGCCAGCTCGGGCGCGGCGCTGGACAAGCGGACGGCGGCGGCACGGAGCGACGTCATGGCATTCTCCCGGTGATCGAGTAGGGCTCGGAGCGCGGAGAACTCGCCGCGGGCAGCGGACAGTCCCTGTTCGAGACGGCCGAGGTGCGCCTTGAGCAGTTCCCGGACCAGATCGGTGTCCGCGCCGGACCAGCTGGCCAGCACCAGCCTGATGTCCGGCAGCGGCATCCCGGCCCGGCGCAGGCGGGCCAGCAGCCGGGCCTCTTCGAGCTGCCCGGGCTCGTACCAGCGGTACCCGCTCACCGGATCAACCCAGGCCGGAACCAGCACACCGGCACGGTCGTAGAACCGCAGGGCACTCACACCCAGACCGCTGTCACGGGCCATCTCGCCGATGCTGCGCATGTCGTTCTCCACACCCAGCACTCTGGGCCCTGCACAAGGTCGAGGGTCAACCCGCCGCGGGGGCGGGCGTTATCGCGACAGCGGAAGGTGCCTCCCGTGGTGAGACCGCGCCTGACGAGTAAGCCGAAGGCCCTGGTATGAACGGTCGTTCCACGAAGCTCGGCCATGGGCGGCGATAACCAGGCCAGGGTTGAGCCGAGTTGTGTCGAGCGCGCATTGACTACGCGATCACCGCGGTGCCAAGTCATATGGTCCGATGACCTGTGCCCATACTGAAAGAGGCGCGATATCGGCACCCGGCACCGAGCGGTCTCCACGCTCGTGGAAGCAGTAGGGGCATGGGGGCATGACAGGGCCGCGCAGGCTGAGGTGTACTCGCCGTCGAGGCGTTCCGCCCACGCTGGACAGACGAAGGCAAGGGACTCCCCGCGGGAAAACCGGATGCGGCGGCCGGGCGGGCTGGCTACCGTCCGGGCGTGGCCCACACCTACCCCCCGCTGAACGTCGAAGTCCGCACGCCGCGCCTGACGCTGGCCGGCGCGTCCGACGAACTGCTGGAACGTCTCGTGCCGCTCGTACGCGCCGGGGTCGCCGACGCCGAGCCGTGGCCGTTCGACGACCCGATCTCGTTCTACGCCGACAGCCCCGAACGCGAATGGCAGTGGCTGCGCGGCATCTGGGCCGGCCGCGCCCGCGTGAGCCCGGATTCGTGGCGGCTGTACTTCGCTGTGCTCGTCGGCAGCGAACCGGTCGGCATGCAGGACCTCATCGGCAGGAACTTCACGCGGTTCGGCACGGTGTCCAGCTTCTCCTGGCTCGCCCCCGGCAGCCGCGGACAGGGGCTCGGCAAGGAAATGCGGGCGGCGATCCTGCAACTGGCCTTCGCCGGACTGGGCGCACGCGAAGCTGGCAGCGACGCGTTCACCGACAACAAGGCGTCCAACCGCATTTCGCAAGGCCTGGGCTACGAGCCGAACGGCACGGACTGGGACACCCGCCGCGGCGAGCCCGCGAGAATCCAGCAGTGGCGGCTGACCCGGGACGCGTGGGAACGGGTCCGCCGGGACGACATCGAACTGACCGGCGTCGAGGACTGCCTGCCCGTCCTGGGCATCGGCTAGCGGCGAGCGATCACCGCGCCCGGCCGGCCCCACCGCGCGATCACCACGAGCCGACCACGGCCTACCGTCGAACGCGCCGGGTATCCGCCAGAGCATGCTTGCCATGCTCTACAGCTCGCACAACGCCGCAACCACCGTGTCGGCCTTCGTGATCGCGCTGGGCATCGTGCTGGGGGTCGGTTGGTACGCCCGGCGCCGCAGGTAGGTCCCGGGAGTGTTGGTGTCCTGAAGCGGCGGCCGGAAGCCGCGGGTGACCTCCCGGAGCAGGTACCGGGCGCTGGCTGACATCCCTCCGGTCGAGAACGCCGACACGGATGCGGCACGGCCACCGGCGAAAACCCGGTGCCGGCCGGAAAGCCCCGGAGTCCGCCCTTGATCGTCGAGAGGGCGTCCGGGGCTGTGTGTCGGCTGGCACGTGCCCTGACCAGCAAAAAGCCCTCCCGTTCGGGAGTGCGAGGGGTGGCGCCTCCGGCAGGACTCGAACCTGCGGCCAAGCGCTTAGAAGGCGCTTGGTGGATTTTGGGTCAGCCCCTTGCTGACCTGCTTCTCTTTGCGTGCCGCGCGCGTCATCGACTGGCCTTCGACACGCATTCGACACGGCTCGGCCTACTCGTACACGGTCGCCGCTTGCAGAGCTCGGGCGAAGAACGCCCAGTCACCGCCGGGCGGCAACTCCCGGCCGGTGTTGCCGTACCATCCGTCCGCATCGTCGATCCAGGCGGCCAAGGCCTCCAAGAAGCTCGGAAGGTCCGCGTTCTCCCACGAGCTCCCTCCCTCGGCATGGCTGCGGTACAAGGAACGAACGAAGGCTGCCAGGTCTTCTCCGCTGCCGACATGATCAGGAGAAGTGGTCATGTCTGGGGACCTTACGTGGCACACCAGTACGCAGTCGCCCTGTGACCGGAGCTAGCGGTTGATCGGAATCTCGTAGACGATCTCGCAGTAAGCAGCGGGCACCACGATGTCCGCCGTCTCCACGGGCCGCCCTTGGTCGCTGTAGTACGTCCGCCGGATGTGCGTAACGAGCGCAGCCTTCTGGACGCCAAGGAGTGAAGACTCCTCGGCGGTCGCCTGCCTCGGCTCCGGCGGCTCCACGGCGTGGCTGACCGTGACGCCGATCGCGGCCATGCGGTTCACGACACCTGTTCCGGCGTGCGGCCCTCCTTCGGGGAGGACGACGAGGGTGCCGGCGGTGAGGTCGTACGGCTCCCAGCTCGTGGACAGCTGCACGGGCCTGCCGTCGGCCAGAAACTCGTACGTCGTCCGGACACACAGGTCACCCTCGGCGATGCCGAGCCGCGCCGCGATGTCCGCCGGAGCAGGCACCTTGGCCTCGGTCCGGCTCTCCCAGTCCCCTTGCCTGCCCAAGGCCTTCATGTCCGCCCGGAACGGCGACCCGTCGGGCCGCTCTCGCGCGGACGAACGAACCACCCGCACCCGCTGCCGGGGCTCGGCGCAGACGCAACGATGACGGCACCGAACGAACTGCGACTCCTCCCGTGGTCGGGGCCGGAGGGCAAGTCCTGCTACCTGAACAGCGACGACAACGCCGGCTACATGGCCCGCTTGGCAGACAACATCAAGGCGGCGCAGCTGGGAATGGCAGCTGAGCTGCTGGAGCATGCCTCGGCTGTTGTCGACGACCAGGCTGCGGGACCGCAGGACCTGCGACGGTTGGCGAAGGAACTGACCCGGGCATTGCGGGACGTGTCCCGCGTTGCAACCAGCCGCGGTCACCTCTTGGCGGTGAGCGACCCCCACCGCCCCTGACGGGCCGTCCCCCTACGCGTTAGTCCTGACCGTCAGGCCCGATGCTGACTCCGTGGCATCGGGCCTGATCTGGTTCCCCGGCAGCGGCGCTGAACCCACAACCTCTTCGTCCCGAACTATCGGCTGGAGGGCCAAAGCGGGTCAGGATGCTGGTCCTGCGGTCCTCGATGACCGTTGCCAGCCATTCGCGGTCGCTGTGGTTGCTGTACTTCGCTGCTGTACCGCAACTACCTGCCGACGTCCCGTTGTTAGTCCCTCCTGTTAGCTTGCCTGGCGGAGAGAGACCGGTCAGAGAACCTTCGAGGTCCGCGGTCAAGGGGGGTGGGCGCAAAGGTCCCCGGGAGCCACCTCGGGACTATGTTGCAGGCCACAGACCCCACCCCCCTCACCACCGTGCCAACACGCTTTCCAAGTCTGTTGGCGGCCCGCCAGGGGCCGTGTCGGGGCATTCACCTGCGTTCATGACCGTCCGGGCGCTCATCACGAGCCGAGGGCCGGACCCGTCTGAACGGTGGTGTCCGTCGCTGAATGAGACGGAAACTGAGACGGACGGGCGCGGGCTGACCCCGTTCGGATCAGCCGCAGGGGCATCCGGCCGCGGCCGGGGTCTCGTCGGCGGACTTGCCAGTGCGGCTGGCCTGTAGCGCTGCGGTACCTCGGCTTCAGGTGCCATCGGCGTGCTGCGGCCACGTGGCTCGCATACCTTCACGTCATGGACTTCAACATCACCGCGGGGGAGGAAGCCGTCGTGTTCCACGTGGCGAGCCGTGTACGGGATGGCTTCTCCCTCACGGATGACGACTTGGCGGAGGAACTGGGCCAAGAGGTCCGCCCACTGTTGCAATCGCTCTTGGGCAAGGGTTGGCTGGTTGTTAACGAAGATCGTGAGCTGTCCTTGTCCACGATCGCGCGGCACGTCGTGTCCAGCCGGAGGGATGCCGAGGGGCCGCAGGCATAGCAAGACCGACCCTTCTCTGCTCGGTGCCCGATAGGGGCACGGCGCCGGGCTCCACAGATCCGTCACCCAAGCAGCCTTCCAGCGCACGGATCCTCCGGCCTCCCTGGCGTTCCTCGCACGAACCGGCATGCGTCTGGCACGACCTCTTCGTCCCGAGCTCCCGAGAGTAGGCAGATGGACACGGCGCCCCTGGTCCGCCATGCTGCCACCGCGATGATGGGCCACCAGTGGCTGCATCGAGTGAGGGGCGGGGTTCGATGGAGCAATCGCAGGTCGCAGCTATACCGCCGGCGCACATCCGGTACCGATTGACGCCCCTCCAATGCTTGCTGTCCATGCTGCCCGGCATCATCATCGTGGCCTCCCAGGTCCTGTTCCGGTTGGACGGGGGGCCGTCTGGGCTCTATCTGGTCTCAGAACTGCTCGTGTGGTGTGTTCTGCCGATCGCCTCCCGGCTCTTCGGGGTCACTCTCACGCCATCCGCAGCCGTCGTGCACAACCTCCGCCGCCGGACCATCCCGTGGTCGAGCGTCCAAGCCATCCAGATCGAGTCTCTCTTCGGGAGCCGGACCGTCGTGATCTACGAAGCGGGCGGCCGCCGTACTCGCCTGCGGGCACCGATCACCGCGCCGCTCAACTGGGATCGCAGCTTCGAGGAAAAGTTCCACACCATCGGTAGGTGGTGGCTGGATCACCGGGGTCCGGACTGGGTTCCTGTCCCGCCGCCGGGGGCGTGGTGGGGTGGCCCAGCGGTGTCCAACGGAAATCCCTACGCCCCTCCCGCGTAGTCAGGGACTGATCCGCACCCTCCGGGCGGCACAGACTTGAAGATCTGGTCTCATCGCTCGATCGAGCACGGTTGGGGCACGGCCACCTTCTGATCCGTAGCTCTGCAGAGATCGGTCGGGGAGGGGCATACCGGTTACTTGGGAGCGTCTGAAGGGGGCTGAAAGTCGGCGGCGGTTGCTGGGGTTGCTGTATCCAGTTGCTGTACAGCTGCCGCAGCATCACGGGCGCGGGCGAGGTTGTTGCGGGCGGAGAGGGTGTCGGGGTGGTCGTCGCCCAGGATGCGCTCATAGTCGGCCAGGACCCGTTCGCTGAGCTCGAGGGCGTCCTGCATGCGCCCGGCATCGCCGTAGGAGATGGCGAGGTTGTTGCGGGCGGTGATGGTGCCGGGGTGGTCGTCGCCCAGAATGCGCTCCCGGTCAGCCAGCACCCGTTCGCTGAGCTCGAGGGCGTCCTGCATGCGCCCGGCATCGCCGTAGGAGA
>NZ_JAJSZC010000233.1:0-310 GCF_036815105.1 Streptomyces sp. IBSBF 3136 | reverse complement strand
TGGCGAGGTTGTTGCGGGCGGTGAGGGTGTCGGGGTGGTCGTCGCCCAGGATGCGCTCATAGTCGGCCAGGACCCGCTCGCCGAGGTCGAGGGCGTCCTGGACACGTCCAGCATCGCGGTAGGAGACGGCGAGGTTGCTGCGGGCGTCGAGGGTGCCGGGGTGGTCGTCGCCCAGGATGCGCTCTCGGTCGGCCAGGACCCGCTCGCCGAGGTCGAGGGCGTCCTGGATGCGCCCGGCATCGCCGTAGGAGACGGCGAGGTTGTTGCGGGCGGAGAGGGTGTCGGGGTGGTCGTCGCCCAGGATGCGCTC
>NZ_JAJSZC010000232.1:0-12700 GCF_036815105.1 Streptomyces sp. IBSBF 3136 | reverse complement strand
GGGTGGGAGTCGAAGCCGGGACCGGGGACGTAGGCGGTGAACGGGCGCAGGACGTGGGCGAGGAAGACGCCCATCGGGGTCGCCGAGGCGCCCTCGGCGGCCGGACGGCCGGGCCCGTCGAGCTGAGCGATCAGCTCCTCCCGCCGCTCCGGCCCCTCCGGCAGCACCGTCACGCACGGCGGCTCGTGCGCCACGACGTGCGCCAGCCGCCGCGGATGCCGGACGAGCAGGTCGAGCACCGCGACACCGCCGGAACTGGTCCCGAACACGCAGGCACGCTCGCCCGCCGGAAGAACCGCGTCCAGCACCCGGCGCGCCCCCTCGCTCCAGTCCGCCGGCCGCTGGTCCGGGACGGCCAGGCCGAGCCGGCCGTGGGCGAGGCCCAGCGGGTCGTACGTCACCACGGTGAAGCGGCACGCCAGCCGGTCGACGAGCGGACCCAGTCCCATGGGGTGCCCGGCGCCGCCGGGCACCAGCAGCAGGACGGGACCACTGCCCGTGACGTCGTAGTGCGGAGGCTCAGTCATCGCTGGTCTTCTCCCGTGGCCAGTGGGTGAGGGCGAGGTGCAGGGCTTCGACCGCCTTGTCCCAGGAGTCCTGGACGCTTCGGTCCGCGCCGAAGCCGCCGGTGGACTCCAGCACGCAGTAACCGTGGAAGGTGCTGCGCAACAGGCGTACCGCGTCCGTCAGATCGGGCTCGCGCAGACCGTAGGCACGCAGCATGCCGTAGGTGATCTCGGCGGTGCGGCGCAGGCCGGGGGAGTCGGCGATCAGGGCCTGGTCGATCCGGATCTGGGTGGCCGCGTACCGGCCCGGATGCCGCAGGGCATAGGCCCGGTAGGCGCCCGCGAACGCGACCAGCGCGTCCTTGCCGGCCCGTCCGGCCACGGCCTCGGCGATCCGGTCGATCAACTCACCGCCCGCGTACAGCGCGAGCCGGGTGCGCAGCTCCTCAAGGCCCCGAACGTGCGAGTACAGACTCGCGTCCTTGACCCCGAACCGCCGAGCGAGCGCCGACACACTGACCCTCTCGAACCCCACCTCATCGGCAAGCTCGGCAGCCCCCACGACCAACCGCTCCACGGTGAGCCCCGCACGAGCCATGAAACGCCTCCTTGGATACCTAGGTCTTATCCTAGAGGCTCTAGGAAATGACTGCACGTCTACTTCAGGAGTCGCGACGTGAGAGTTGACTCTCATAATGTGTGAGAGGACACTCTCACACCATGGACTCGACCAACCGGTTCGGCGACCTCGAGATCAACGACCCCAAGGCCATGCGCGCGCTGGCCCACCCCGTGCGGCTCGCCATTCTCGAACGGCTGCAACGGCACGGCCCCGCCACCGCCACCCAGCTCGCCCCGCACGTCGGCGCCACCCCCTCGGTGACCAGCTGGCACCTGCGCCACCTCGCGGGGTTCGGGTTGATCCGGGACGCGGAGGGCGCCACCGACCGGCGGGAGCGGCGGTGGGCCGCGCATTCCCGGGGTTTCCGCTTCGACATGCCGGAGGACGAGGACGGCCGGGCGGCGGCCCGAGTGCTCTCGGGGGAGATGTTCGCCCGCTCCGCCGAACTGCCCCTGCGGTGGCTGACCGAGACCGAGCCGCTGCTCGACGCCGAGTGGGCGCGGTCGGTGGGTGCCGCCAACACCCGGATCGTGGTGTCGGCCGAGGAACTGGCCGCGCTGCGCGACGCCATGGAGCAACTCCTGGCCCCGTACGTCACCCGCGACCGTGCCGACCGGCCGGCGGGCAGCCGAGGCGTGCGCATGCTGCTGTACGCACTGCCGGAAGGGCCGGAAGGCACCGAAGGAGGCCCCGGCACCGAAGGCTCCGGAGGCGAGGAGGGCGCGGACGGCGTGAGTCGGCCGGACGCCGGGACGGGGGCGGAAAGGTGAGCACGCCGTTGTGGCGCGACTCCCGTTTCCGGGCCTTCTGGTCCGGCCAGGCGGTCTCGCAGATGGGCGATCGGACAAGCGAGTTGACGCTCCCTCTGATCGCCGTGGGCACTCTGCACGCCTCCGCCGCCCAGGTGTCCTTATTGACCGCACTGGTCTGGGCCCCGAACCTGCTCGCGGTCTTCCTCGGAGCCTGGGTCGACCGCCGGGTCGGCAAACGCGCCCTCATGGTCGCGGCAGACCTGGTTCGCGCGGTGCTCCTGCTGACGATCCCCGCCGCCGCGCTCCTCGACATGCTCTCCCTCGGCCAGCTCTACGCGGTCGCGCTGCTGACCGGCCTGGCCGGGGTGGTGTTCACCACCGCCTACCCGTCGTTCTTCGCCCGCCTCGTGCCGGCGTCCTCGTACGTCGACGCCAACAGCAAGCTGAGCGCCAGCCGTTCGCTGTCCTTCGTCGCCGGACCGGCGCTCGGCGGTGGTCTCGTGCAGCTCCTTACCGCCCCGGTCGCCCTGGTCGCCGACGCACTGTCCTTCCTGGCCTCGGCGTTGTTCATCGGCCCCATCCGCGTCCCGGAACCCCCGGCGGCCTCCACCGGCGCGACGCGGCTGCTGAGCGGCGCCCGCGAAGGTCTCGCACACGTGCTGCACCACCCGGTGCTGCGGGCAGGGCTCGGCTGCGCCACCACCGTCAATTTCTTCACGTTCCTCACCGGCACCGGCCTTCTCGTGCTGTTCGCCGACCGGGACCTGGGGCTCTCACCCGGCCTGATCGGCTCGGTGTTCGGCCTCGGAGCCGTCGGTGGCCTCCTCGGCGCGGTGGGGGCGCCCGCGATCTCCCGGCTCATCGGGGTGGGCCGCAGCATCGCCGTGGGAGCCGTCCTGTTCCCGGCGCCCCTCGCCCTCGTCTGGGCGGCACAAGGCCCGCTGTGGGCGCGAGCCGGGGTGCTGGCGGCCGCCTGCGCACTGTCCTCCTTCGGCGTCATGCTCTTCGACGTCAACCTCAACTCCGTGCAGGTCGGCGCCACCCCGGACGCCCTGCGCAGCCGGGTCGCCGGCGCATACACCACCGTCAACTACGGCATACGGCCCCTCGGCGCCCTGGCCGGCGGAGGCCTGGCCACCGTCCTCGGACTGCGCGGCACCCTCACCGTCGCCGCTGTCGGCGGAGCCCTGTCCGTCCTGTGGCTGCTGCCCTCGCCCATCCCACGCATCCGCACACTGCAGCCGGCCACCCCGGCAGCGGAGGCGGCCGCCACGATCGCCTAGGACGTGAGCCGCCCGCTCCCCTCACACCCTTGCGCGTTCCGGAGGCGAAGCCCCCGCACCCGACGCGACCGCGGCCGGCCGGAGAACGGGCGCCGGTCGGCCGCGGGTGCCGTCAGGGGCGGGTCGGTCAGGTGTTCTCCGCGCCGGACAGGGCGGAGAAGACGAACGAGAACTGCGCCGGCTCGGCTCGCAGGTGGTAGTGCGGCAGGGGGCCGGGGCCGCAGGACTGGGAGCCGAGGCCGTGGTGGGCGTGGTCGAGGTTGACCCATACCGTGTCGCCCGGGACCAGATCCGTGCGGTGCTTCGCCGCGTCCAGTTGCTCGGTGGTCCAGCGGCGGGCGGTGAGGGAGAACTCCGGGTCGCCCTCGACGCGCAGACCGCCGAGCTCGGCCCAGCGGACGTCGGCGCGGGCGCCGTTCTCCTGGGGGCGGACGTAGGGCGTCTGCAGATCGTCCACCGTCGACTGCCGACGGCCGACCGACGACGCCGTCCTGCTGTCCGGGTACGCCTCGCCCGGGCCACCGCCGTACCACCGCACGCGGTCGGCACCGGACAGCCCGAAGCGGATGCCGAGCCGGGGGAGCGGCACGGTCCAGTCGCCCTCCGGCCGCACGGACACGGTCAGCCGTACACGGTCTCCGTCGGACGTCCAGCGGTACACGGTCGACAGTCCGAGGTCGCGGGCGGCGGGCGCCACCCGGGTGCGGACCGTCAGCGCGTCGTCGGCCGCATCCACCGCGTCCAGCCGGTGCCGCATGCGGTGCAGGCCGAGTTCGCGCCACAGCGGGCCGTAGCGGATGTCGGTCTGCCAGGCGGCGCCGTCGTCGTTGTCCGTGGTGGCCCGCCACACGTCGAGGCGCAGCCCGGTGACGTCCACCCCGCCGATCGTCCGCGGCGCACCGGTGCGGGCGTCGAAGACGGCCGGGCCGAGGGTGATCCCACCGGAGCCGCGCACGGGCCGGGCGGTCGCCGGCACCGAGGGCGTCCGGCGGGCGGACGCCGCGAACTGTCCCCAGGCGACGACATGCTCCCTCGGCGCCCACGCGGTGTCGGCCGCGAGCCGCGCCAGGACCGTCCAGTGCGCCTCGCCTGCCGCGGCGGTCTCCGGCGGCTCGGGCAGCTTCACCTCGGCCGACTCGCCGGGAGCGAGCGGCGGCACCGACAGGGCACCCGTCCCCGCCGTCTCGCCCTCCACCTCGTAGGACCAGGTGAACGCGAGCGCCGACAGGTCGGCGAAGTCGTACTTGTTGGTGATCCGCACCGTGCCGCCGGCGCCGGACCGCTCGATCGCGACCGGCTCGATCACCTTCTTGTACTCGACCAGACCGGGGGAGGGCCGGCGGTCGGGGAAGAGCAGGCCGTCGCAGACGAAGTTGCCGTCGTGCAGTTCCTCGCCGAAGTCGCCGCCGTACGCGTAGCCGTGGCGCTCGTCCGCGATGCCGTGGTCGATCCACTCCCAGACGAACGCGCCCTGCAGCCGGCCGTACGTCTCGAAGAGCCGCTGGTAGTCGGCGAGTCCGCCGGGACCGTTGCCCATGGCGTGGGCGTACTCGCAGAGAATGAAGGGGAGTTGCCGACGCTTGCCGGTGCCGCCGTCCAGGCCGCGGCCGATCCGCTCGACCTCGGCGTGACCGGCGTACATCCGCGAGTACATGTCCGTGTCGCGGCAGTCGGGGTCGCCCTCGTAGTGCAGCAGCCGCGAGGAGTCGCGGCCGCGGATCCACTCGGCCATCGCGGTCAGGCCGCGTCCGGTGCCGGCCTCGTTGCCGAGGGACCAGATCACCACCGAGGGATGGTTCTTGTCCCGCTCCACCATGCGGGCGGCTCGGTCGAGCAGGGCCGGGGTCCAGCGGTCGTCCTCGACGGGGTTGTCCCGCCACCCCTGCTCGGTGAAGCCGTGCGTCTCCAGGTCGCACTCGTCGATCACCCACAGACCCAGCTCGTCGCACAGATCGAGGAAAGCGGGATGCGGCGGGTAGTGGGAGGTGCGGACCGCGTTGACGTTGTGCCGCTTCATCAGCAGCACGTCCTCCCGCATGGTCTCCAGATCGAGCGCGCGGCCCCGCTCCGGGTGCCACTCGTGCCGGTTGACGCCCTTGAACAGCACGGCCCTGCCGTTGACCACGATCCGGCCGTCCGTGAGCGCCACCGTGCGGAAGCCGATGCGCAGCGCCACCCGCTCGCCCTCGGTGGCCAGCACCCCGTCGTACAGCTTCGGCCGCTCCGCCGACCACGGCTCCACCGGCACCGTCACCGCCTCGCCGGTCACGGTGTCGATGCCGAGACCGGGGACGCTCACCCGGCCGTCCACGTCGGAGTCCACGCGCAGCGTGCCGGTGCCGGCGACGTGGTCGTAGGAGGCGTGCACGAAGAAGTCGAGCACAGCGCCCGGCGGCCGGTGCAGCAGCGTGACGTCACGGAAGATGCCGGGCAGCCACCACTGGTCCTGGTCCTCCAGGTACGAGCCCGCCGACCACTGGTGGACCCGGACCGCCAGGACGTTGCCCGTGGGCTTCAGCAGATGGCCGACCGCGAACTCGTGCGGCAGCCGGGACCCCTTGAACTCACCGATGTCCGTGCCATTCAGCCAGACCCGCGCGCAGGACTCCACGCCGTCGAAGCGCAGCACCGCCCCGCCGTCGGCCGGCCAGTCCCCGGGCAGGTCGAAGACGCGCAGGTGGTCGCCCGTGGGGTTCTCGGTCGGCACCCGGGGCGGGTCGACCGGGAACGGGTAGAGGTGATTGGTGTAGACGGGCGCGCCGTGCCCCTGGAGGACCCAGTGCCCGGGCACCGAGACCTCCGCCCAGCCGCCGGCGTCGTACCCCTCCTGGGCGAACGAGTCGTCCTCGGCGTCCGCCGTCTCCGACAGTCTCAAGCGCCAGTTCCCGTTCAGCGACAAGGACTTGGCGTCCGAGGACGCGTACCGGGCGCGGGGCGGCAGCGCCCCGGAACCCGGTGCGACGTCCTCGACGTACGCGGTGGTCGTGGTGCGGAAGGACATCGGTCTCCTAGCTCAGCCCTCGTCGGAGAAGTGGCCGGCGGCCCCGGCCCGTGCGTGGTGCGCCTCGGGAATCGTCGGGAATGCGGTGTGCGTCGCGGATGCGGTGCGCGTCAGGAAGGCGGTGCGCGTCAGGAAGGCGGTGCGCGTCAGGAAGGCGGCGCGCCCGATGCCGTACGGCTGCGAGCGGACACGACGCGGGTCCGCCGGCCGCCCGACTGCAGGGCACCCTCCAGCGCGAAGGTGGCCGCGCCCAGGGACACCGGGTCGCTGGGGATGGGCGAGAGGACGATCTCGGTGGCCGCCAGCGGACGCCTGAGCGCGTGCCGGGCGACGGCCGCGCGCACCTCGTCGAGCAGCGGCTCGCCCAGCCGGGACGCCACCCAGCTGCTGAGCACCACCACCTCGGGGTTGAGCAGGTTGACCAGGTCCGAGATCCCGGCACCCAGATAACGCGCGGTGTCCCGGACCACCTTGAGCGCCACCGGGTCGTCCGCCGCGACCGCCCGCGCCAGCGCGTCCACGGTGGCCGTCTGGTCCCCGGGGTGCAACAGCGGTGACGCGGGGTCGAGTTCACGAAGGTTCTGCATGATGCCCGGCGCGCCGACGTACGTCTCGACGCAGCCGTGGTTGCCGCAGTGGCACAGCCGGCCGTCCAGCACGAGCGTGGTGTGCCCCCACTCGCCGGCGCTGTTGCTCACGCCCCGGTGCAGCCCGCCGCCCAGGGCCAGGCCGGCGCCGACACCGGTGCCGAGGTTCACCACCACGGCGTCCCCGCGGCCCCGCGCCGCCCCGAACCACAGCTCGGCCACCGTGCACGCGCGCAACGGGTTGTCCAGGTACAGGGGGTATGCGATGTGCTCGGCGAGCAGGTCGAGCAACGGGACGTCGTGCCAGTCCAGGTTGGGCGCGTACGCGGCGACACCGGTGTCGCGGTCCACCTGGCCCGGCACGCTCACCCCGACCCCGAGCACCCGGTCCGCCGCGATCCCGGCCCGGGCGACCACCGAGCCGACGGCGGCGGCCACCCCGCCCACCACCCGCTCCGGCCGGTTCTCGCCCGGCCGCATCTCCTCGTCGGCGCGGGCCAGCACGTTCAGCGCCAGGTCGAACAGCTCGACGTGCACATACGTCTCCGCGATGTCGACACCGATCAGCGCGCCTCCCGACGCGTCGACGGCCACCAGCCCCCGTGGCCGCCCGCCCGCGGAGTCCTCGAACCCCACCTCGGTGATCATGCGCAGGTCCAGCAGCTCGCCGACCAGGGTGGCGACCGTGGCCAGGCTCAGGCCGGTGGCGGCCGCCAGTTCCTGCCGGGAGGTGGGGGACGCGGCGATGATCTGGCGCAGCACCTCGTAGCGGTTCGCCGTACGGATGTCGCGTGACGTGCGCTTCACGGAGCGGCCCCTCCCGTCCCTCCGGCCAGGCCGGGCGGTCGGGCACCGGCGTGGCGCCAGGCTATGGGCAGGGTGCGCCTTTCGACAAGGGCTTAGGAAAGGGGCTGGAGAAAGTCCTGTGGATGCTGACGGCTCCCGACGGCTCCCGACGGATGCCGACGGCGGGCGCAGCGCTCGGCCGGCGCGTCCCCCGCCGCGCCGGCCCCCGCGTCACTCGCCCAGCAGGTCCCGGACGAAGGCGTTGGCGAACTTGCCCATGGGGTCGAGGGAGGCGGCCAGGGCGCGGAAGTCGGCCAGGCGTGCATACCGTCGACGGACGACGGTCGACGGCATGGTGAACACCTTGCCCCAGTGCGGACGCGGATCGAAAGCCTCCAGCGCCTCCTCCAGCCGGCGGACCACCGGCAGTACGGCCGCCGTGTCCGCGATCCAGGTGAAGTGCAGGGCCACCGAGTCCCGGCCGTACGACGGGCCGAGCCACTGCGGGTCGGCGGCCACCGTACGCACCTCGCAGACCTGCAGCACTCCGGAGACCGCCGACCGGATACCGTCGACCGCATACAGCGCGTCGACGGCGGCCGACCGCGGCAGCAGATACTCCGACTGCAGCTCCGCACCGCTGCTCGGCGTGAACTCCGCGCGGAAGTGGGGCAGCCGCTCGTGCCACGGCCCCGGCATCCCGAACTGCTCGGTGCAGTTGACCGCGGGCATGCCCGGCACCGGGTGCAGCGCGCGCGTCGCGGGCGCGGCCCACGGGAAGTCCACCGGCGCCTGGTCGGTGCGGCGCTTGACCCACACCTGCCGGAACCCCGGCTCCCGCCAGTCGGTGAACAGACTCACGCTGTACGCCGACGCCGCCACCGTCTCATGGTCGAGGCCGGCCAGCGGCAGCTCCGTGAACACATGCTGCTCGACCTCGTACGACGGCTCCAGGTCGAGGGTGAGCGCGGTGACCACGCCGAGCGCGCCGAGCGAGGTCACGGTTCCGTCGAACCGGGCGTCGCCCCGGGCGACGGACACCGTCGAACCGTCCGCCGTGACCAGCTCCACCTCCCGCACCGCCGCCGCGAGCGGACCGTTGCGCACCCCCGAGCCGTGGGTGCCGGTCGCCACCGAACCGGCCACCGAGATGTGCGGCAGCGACGCCATGTTCGGCAGCGCCAGCCCGTGGCGGTCGACCGCGCGGGCCAGCTCCGCGTACCGGACACCGCCCGAGACGCGCACGGTACGGGCCGTGCCGTCCACCTCGATCACCGGCGGCAGGCCGGCGATCGACAGCAGCACACCGTCGCCGCCCGGCTCGGCGATCCGGTTGAAGGAGTGGCCGCTGCCCAGCACCCGTACCTTCGCGCTGCCGGCCACCAGGGCCCGCAGCGCGTCGACCGTCTCCGGGCGGTGGAACTCCTTGGCCGTGTAGGTGATGTTGCGCGCCCAGTTGGTGACCGCCCGCGCCGGCTCCGTCATGCCTGCCGTCCCTCCGTCGTCCTGCCGAACCCGCACCCCCGCCGTACCCGGCGGGCATGCGGACGCGTTGACCCTCTCATCCGCCGGGACCTACCGTAGAGATCGCTTTCTGTCCGTGCCGCACCGAGCCGGAAGGTCACCTCCTTGCCCGAGCGCCCGCAGGCCCTGCTCGCCATGACGGCACGGAACGTGCCCCACGTCTTCCCGCCGGACCTGCTGGCCCGGCTGCGCGCGTCGGTGGACGTCGACCCCGCCCTGGTGGCGCACGACTTCACCGACGACCGCGTGCGGCGGGTCCTCGCCCGCACCGAGATCCTGATCACCGGCTGGGGCTGCCCCCGCCTGGACGCGGCCGCCCTGGACGCGGCGCCCCGGCTGCGCGCGGTGCTGCACGCGGCCGGCTCGGTCAAGGGCTTCACCACCCCCGAGGTCTGGCGGCGCGGCATCGCCGTCTCCTCGGCCGCCGAGGCCAACGCCCTGCCGGTCGCCGAGTACACGCTCGCCATGATCCTGCTCGCCGGGAAGAACGTCCTGGCCTCCCGCGACCGGCTCCGCGCCGACCGCACCCACCCCTACGGCGACATCGTCCCCGGCGTCGGCAACCACGGCCGCCGCGTCGGAGTCGTCGGCGCCTCCCGCATCGGCCGCCGCCTGATCGAGCTGCTGAAACCCCACGACCTGCGGGTGAGCCTCACCGACCCGTACGTCGACCCCGCCGAGGCCGCCCGGCTCGGCGTCCCCCTGCTGCCCCTGGACGAACTGCTGAGCGGCTCCGACATCGTCACCCTGCACGCCCCGGACACCCCCGAGACCAGGCACCTGCTCGGCGCCCGCGAGCTCGCCCTGATGCCCGGCGGTTCCGTGCTGATCAACACCGCGCGCGGTGCCCTCGTCGACCACGACGCCCTGATCGCCGAGCTGCGCAGTGGGCGGCTCAGCGCCGTGCTCGACGTCACCGACCCCGAGCCGCTGCCCGCCGACTCCCCGCTGTTCGACCTGCCCAACGCCTTCGTGACCCCCCACCTCGCCGGCTCCCAGGGCAACGAGGTGGCCCGGCTGGGGCTGACGGTGGTGGAGGAGGCCGAGCGACTGTCCACGGGCGAACGTCTTCTGTATGCGGTCGACCAGGCGGCCCTCGACCGGGCGGCCTGAGAGGCGCGCGGCGACCACCCGGCGGGCCGCTCCGGGGCGGCCCGCCGGCGCCCCCGTACCGGGACACACCGCCGGACGTGCGGGGACCCGGCACGTCCGATGCCGGAGCGGGGGCATACGGTGAGAGACGAACGCCTGACCCGGGAGGAGATTACGGATGGGCAACCGCACCGCGCTGGTCGAGGATCTGATGGAGCGCTTCCCGCATGTGCCGCGGGAGGCCGTCTTCAAGGAGGACCTGCTCCGGGGCGGCGTCGCCTTCGACCCGTCCGCCCTCAGCGACAACGAGAGCGGCGAGGTCAAGCCGAAGTCGTACTTCATCTTCTCCTTCGACCACGGCACCCTGCCGGAGCTGGGCGAGGCCGCGCTGCGCCGGCCCCCGGAGGAGATCATCCTCACCGGCGGCCCGTACGACCTGCGCCGCACCGTCGTCTCCGTCCGGGTGAACCCCACGTCCCCGTACCGGGTCGCCGCCGACGAGGACGGGCTGCTCGGCCTGTACCTCGACGGCAGGCGCATCGCCGATGTCGGGGTGCCGCCGATGCCCGAGTACTACCGGCACACCCTCTCCAACGGGAAGTCCGTGATGGAGGTCGCCCCCACCATCCAGTGGGGCTACCTGATCTACCTGACCGTCTTCCGGGTCTGCCAGTACTTCGGCGCCAAGGAGGAGTGCCAGTACTGCGACATCAACCACAACTGGCGCCAGCACAAGGCGGCCGGGCGGCCGTACACGGGCGTGAAGGACGTCGAGGAGGTCCTCGAAGCCCTGGAGATCATCGACCGGTACGACACCCAGAAGGCGTCCACCGCCTACACCCTCACCGGCGGCGCCATCACCAAGACGGTCGCGGGACGGGACGAGGCCGACTTCTACGGCCACTACGCCAAGGCCATCGAGGAGCGCTTCCCGGGCCGTTGGATCGGCAAGGTCGTCGCCCAGGCGCTGCCCAAGGACGACGTCCAGCGGTTCAAGGACTACGGCGTGCAGATCTACCACCCCAACTTCGAGGTGTGGGACCGGCGTCTGTTCGAGCTGTACTGCCCCGGCAAGGAGCGCTACGTCGGCCGGGACGAATGGCACAAGCGGATCCTGGACTCCGCCGAGATCTTCGGCGCGCGCAACGTCATCCCGAACTTCGTCGCGGGCGTGGAGATGGCCGAGCCGTTCGGCTTCACCACCGTCGACGAGGCCATCGCCTCCACCACCGAGGGCCTGCGGTTCTTCATGTCGCACGGCATCACGCCCCGCTTCACCACCTGGTGCCCCGAGCCCACCACCCCGCTCGGCAAGGCCAACCCGCAGGGCGCGCCCCTGGAGTACCACATCCGGCTGCTGGAGGCCTATCGCGCCACGATGGACGACTTCGGGCTCTCCTCGCCCCCCGGCTACGGCCCGCCCGGACCCGGCCGCGCGGTGTTCTCCGTCAGCTCCTTCATGGACAGCCTGCCCGCCGCGGAACCCGCGGAGGTGTGACACCTGCCCGGGAGATCCGGGGCGAGGAGCTGAACGCGGCGGCGCCCGCGTCCGTACCAGGGACGGAAAGGCGCGGGCTCCGCGCGCAGGCGGTCACGGTCACGTCGTGCGACCCTCCGGTCACCGAAATTGCATAGGCCGCTTGTCAGTTGTGTCGAAGACGTGAAAGGCTCCTGCCCGCCGCGAGGTTCCCTCCAACTCCTTCCCCCCGATGGTGAGTTGGCCTCGCGCGTGGATGCAGGAGCCCCATGTCCGACCTGCCGACCCCCCAGAACGCCGGCGAGACGGCGCTGTTCTCGGAGTGCTGGGACGCGGTCCTCTCGTACGCGGACCTGTGCACGTCCGGCGCGCTGACGGCGCACCAGCTCGCGACCGAGGCGTTCACCCGCGGCATGCGCGAGGTCCGGGCCGCCGGGACGCCGCCCGCGCGCGGCCCCGGCCGGCGCGCCGGCCGGCTGCCGATGATCGCGGAACTGCTCACCGCCGTACGCACCACGGCCGCCGGCTGGGAGGCCGACGGGCAGGGACACCGGCTCGACCCCGAGCTGCGGCTGTGGCTGAACTCCGAGCAGGCGGCCCGCTACACCGGTCCGCCGCTGCGGCGTCCGGTCGCCCTGCGCGGCCTGCGCGACATGCAGGAGGCGGACGCCTCGCTGCTGTGGCTCGCCGAGGTGGAGGCGCTGCCCCTGCCCGTCGTCGCCCGCAGGCTCGGCCTCGACCCGGCCACCGTCGCCGAGGAACTCGACCAGGTCCGGTCGCTGTTCCGGGACCGCTGCCACCGCGCCCACCTGGACACCCCGCTGGACCCGCGGTGCCGCAGCTACGCCCGGCTGCTGGACGCGGTCACCCGTTCACCGGCCGCCGAGACCCCGGGCGACCTCTCCCGGCATCTCGCCACCTGCGTACGGTGCGCCGAGGCCGCCGCCTGCCTGCGCCTGCACGGCGGCGGGCTGCCCGCCGCGCTGGCCGGCGGGGTCGTCGGCTGGGGCGGCCTCGCCTACCTGGAACGCCGCCGCCGCGCCACCGAGGTCCGGCTCGGCGCGGGCGGC
>NZ_JAJSZC010000231.1:0-12726 GCF_036815105.1 Streptomyces sp. IBSBF 3136 | reverse complement strand
GAGCAGGGTCCAGCGCGGGCGGCGGTCGGCGCCCGCGCCGGACGGGGACTCGATCGCCGTGCGGGTGGCCGCGGAACGCGGCAGGGTCCGCCCGTCCGCGCCGACGTGCAGCCGGAGACCTCCGGGGTCCAGGTGCAGGACGCACCGCCGGCCGAGCAGCCGGTCGACGGCGGCGGCCAGGGGCAGGACGACGGCGGGGGCGGCGACGGCGGCGCCCAGGTACGGCCAGTGCGGCCCGGCGGCCGGGCGGACGGCGCTGTGCCACCCGTATCCCCAGCAGCACAGCAGCCACACGGCCACCGACAACCGGCGGCCCTGGTGCGCGAGGGCGGCGGCGAACGGGGACCGCAGGCGGCCCGGGATCCGGTGCCGGCGGGCCGGCGCCGTGCCGTCAGGTGCGGGTGCCGGGCGGGTGGACCCGCCGACCTCCCCGGGGCCGTCCGGCGGCAGTCCGGTACGGCGCCAGCGTGGTCCGGCGTGCGCCTCCAGTGCCGCGTCGAGGGCGGCCGGGTCGGCGTCCAGCAGGCGCAGGTCGACGGTGAGGCCGCCCCAGTGCCGGTCCCAGCGGGGCGTCGGCTCGACGACGCGGAGGAGGAGTCCGGGCCGGCGCCGGGCGGCCGGGGACGCGGTGCGCACCAGCAGCAGTTCCGGGAAGCGGTGTCCGGTGCACAGCAGGCGGCGGTCGGCGGCCGGGACCACGCCGATGTGGTCGATGCCGGACCAGGGCAGCCGCAGCCGGCGCAGCGGGCCGCGCCAGTGGAGTCCGTCGGCGTCGACGACGAGCGCGGCCGGCGGCAGGGAGGTGAACAGCAGGCGCAGGCAGAGCAGGACGAGGACGGCCGCGCCGAGCACGCTCTCGGCCACCACGGGCGGCGGCGCGCCCACCGCGCGGGCGCTGCCGGCGGACAGGGAGCACACCAGCGCGCCCGCCCCGGCGCCGGCGGCGGCCCACAGCCGGTTCCGCACCGTGCGCAGGTCGCGGCGGAAGACGGCACGGGGCGCGGGTGAGTGCGGCGTGCGCGGGGCGCCGGGCGCGGCGGCCCGTGCGGCGCCCTCCCCGTCCCCGGTGCCGAGCAGGACGTCCACCCGTACCCCCGTCCGCTGTGCCGCTGCCGCGGTCCCCGGTGCTCCTCGGGCCGAACCCGGGATCAAGCGTAGAGGATCCGACTACCATGGGTGATGTGTCGTCACTTGAGGAACGGGATGAGCAAGTCGCCCTGTTGTGCGACCAGTTGCCCCGGCTGCGCCGGATGCACCGGGGTCCGGTGGGGGCGGCGAAGCGGCTGGTGATCGACCGCGCCGTGCGGGCCGCCCGGGACGGTGAGCCGGTCGAGGAGTATCTGTCCGCGCTCGGGCTGCTGCGCGCGCGTACGGCTGCGGGGGCGGGCGAGACGGCCGGCCCGGTCGGCTCGGGTGAGCCGGGTACGGCCCGCTCGGCGCTGCCGACCGCCGTCGCCGACGACGGCCCGCACGCGGTGCGGGGTGAGCACGTCTGCCCGCGCGGGGTCTGCGCCCGCCGTGAACGGCGGCGAGCGGACGCGGAGTTGCCGGTGTGCGAGGTGTTCGACCTGGCCCTGCGCTTCGACGCCGAGAGCTGAGCGGCCCGGCATGCTCACCGGGCTGGTCACCGACATGGGCCGGAGGCTGGCCGAGCGCTGGGCCGCGGCGCTGGTGCTGCCCGGTCTGGTGTTCACCGCGCTGGCGGCGGCCGGCCTGGCGCTCGGCCAACGCCACGCGCTGGACGTCGAGTTGCTGCGGCACCGGCTGGGGGCGCTGACCGCCGGCGGCTCCGGCTCGACCCGGACGGCGGTGCTGCTGCTCGGGGTGCTGGCCGCGTCCTTCGCCGCCGCCCTGTTCGCCGACGCGCTGGCCGGGCCGTACGAGCGTGCGTTGCGGGGCAGTTGGCCCCGGCCGCTGGGGCGGCTCGCGGACCGGCTCACCGAGCGGCGGCGACGCCGGTGGGCGGAGCGCGACGACGCCTGCCGGGGTGCCGAGGGCACGGACGCGCTCGGCGGCCTGGAGGCGGCGCGCAACGAGGTGGCACTGGTCCGGCCCGCCTGTCCGACCTGGTTCGGGGACCGGCTGCGGGCCCCGGCGGTCCGCGTCCGGGGGCAGTACCGGCTGGAACTGGCGGACGCCTGGCCGCGGTTGTGGCTGCTGCTGCCGGACTCGACCCGTGCGCCGCTCACCGAGTCCCGGCAGGCGCTGGACGAGGCGCTGCGCCTGGGCGGCTGGGCGGTGCTGTACCTGCTGCTGGGCGCGGTGTGGTGGCCGGCCGCCGTGGCCGGGGTGGGCGCCGCTCTGGTGGCGTGGCGGCGCGCTCGGGAACGGGCCGACGTGTACGCGGAGTTGGTGGAGTCGGCCGTGGACGTGCATCTGCCGGAACTGTTCGAGCGGTTCGACCCGGAGACCCGTCCGGTGCGGGCGAGCATCGGACCGGCCGTCACCGAGCGGTTCCGCAAGGGGGCCGGTCCCCGGCACAGGTGAGGGTCCGCCGGGACGCGGGCCCAGGAGGTGTGGAGCATGGCGACGGACGCGGCGTGGGAACAGGAGCCGGCCGGTGCGGACCGGCGGGCCGAGCGGGAGCGGCTGCTCGCCGCGGTCCGCACCCGTCTTGACGGGCTCGGCGGCCCCGGCGGCACCACGGCGCTGCACACCGCGGGGGCGCGCGCCGAGACCGACGCCCTGCTGCGGCACCTGGTGGGCACCGGCCCGGACGGCGGCTACGACGTCGACCAGGAGGTGGCCTACACGCTCGGGGTGACGCTGCTGATCCGCGCCGACGACCGGCGCGAGGCGCCCACCGCCGAGCAGGAGGGCCGGTACGGGCTGCTGCTGCTCGCCCCGTTCTACTGCCACCTGCCCGGCACCCCGGACGTGCTGCCGCCGCCGCTGCGCGCGGCGCTGGACGAACTCCTCGGTCCGGAGGGCCGGCGGCCCCAGGAGCCGCGGGCGATCGTCCACGAGCACGCGGCGTCCCTGTCCAACGTGGCGATGCTGCTGCTGGAGCTGGGCATCGTGCTGGGCCGGCCGGAGGCCTGGGAGGCGGCCGTCCGTCTGACCCGGCAGGCCATGCCCTGCCTCGCGCCGGAAGGGCCCGACCGGGCGCTGGCCGGCTGCAACCTCGGCTACGCGCTGCTGCTGGGCGCCGGCGGCGCCGGGGCCGCCCCGGATCGGCTCGCCGAGGCCGTGGACGTCCTGCGCACGGCGCTCGCGGGCACCCCCGGGGACCATCCCAACCGCGCCCGCTGCGCCAACGGTCTCGGTCTCGCGCTGCTGGCCCTGGCGGCCGCGCGCGAGGACCGCGCCCTGCTCGCGGAGTCGGCCGAGTCGCTGCGCACGGCGACCTGGTGCGCCGGTCCCGCCGACGAGAACGTGGCCCAGATGCACTCCGACCTCGGCTACGCCCTGACCGCCTACGCCCTCAGCGCCGGGGCGGGCGAGGAGGTGGGGCCGCAGGTGCGGGAGGAGGCGGTCGGCGCGCTCCGGCGCTCCCTCGATCTCACCCCGGCCGGGGAGACGGAGTCGCTCCGCGACCGCCTCGGCCGGCTCGCCGAGGCCGTCCTGATCGGTGTGGCCCCGGGCGACCGGGCGCGGTCCGTCCCACCGGCCGCCGAGGCCGTCGAGGTGCTGGGCCGGCTGCTCGATCTGACCCCCGGCGGCCACCCCGAGCGGGCGGACGTCCTGCTGCGGCTGGCGGACGCGCTGGTCGCCGCGCGGCGGCCGCAGGAGGCCGTCGACCTGCTCGGCGGGGCCGACGCGGACTTAGCCGGGGACGCCGAGCGGACCGCGCGGGCCGGACGGCTGATGCGCCGGGCGGCGGTGCTGAAGGGCGAGCTGTCCTCCCGCGACAACCTCAGCCCCGAGCAGCGGGCCGACTCCGACGCCATCGACGGACTGATGCGGTCGGCGCTGTCCGGCGAGGGGGACGGCCACCCCATCGCCGCGGTGATGCGCCTGCTGGGCATGGGCGGGCCCGGCGGCGGCAGCCGCGGTCAGGAACTGATGGACTTCGGCACCCTGCTGCTCGGCTATCCCGAGGAGGTCTCGCTCGACGACGTCATGACCAGGGCGGTGGAGATGGAGCTGCGGCGCGTCTCCAGGCTGCCCGAGGACGAGCGCGAGCACGCCCTGGCCGAGCTCATGACGGGTGGCGGCGCCGACCGTGAGCCGCGGCCGCCCGCCCAGCCGGTGGACACCGCCCCGCTCGACGAACTCCAGGAGGTCCACGCGCGGTTGCTGCCCCGGCTGGCGCCGGACTCCCCCGAGTACCGCATGGCGAAGGAGGGGCAGGCCATGCTGGCCCTGGCCCGGGTCATGCACGACCCGGGTCCGGACGAGGAACGGCTCGCCCGGATGCGGGCGTCCCTGCCGCTGCTGCGCGGGATGATCGAGGACCTGCCCGGCCGCATGCGGGAGATGGGTCTGACACCGGAACTCTTGGGCGGCTACACGGCGTTGGCGTACGCCTCCGAGTCGCCCTTCGACCAGTTGCGGTATCTGGAGGGCGGGGTGCGGGCCGCCCGCCGCAGGCTCTCCGGACTGACCCCGGGCACCCCGGAGCACGTCGGGACGCGGACCTCCCTGGCCGTCTCGCTCTTCATCCGGTACGTGCTGTGGTCCGAGGAGGCCGACTTCACCGAGGCGGTGGAGATCGCCCGGGAGCTGACCGCCGCGCCCGATCCGGACCTGCGCACGGTGATGCTGCTGACGCAGTGGACCTTGGCGGTCAACTCACGCCTGCGCAATGTTCAGTTGCTGGACGACGAGGGTCCCGCTCCGGCCGGGCGGCCGGCCGGCCTGATCACCCGGCTGGCCTCGGACCAGGCCGCCAAGGCCCTCGACGGCCGCGACCCGGTGGCGGCCCTGGAGAGCCTGGAGGACGGCCGGGCCCATCTGCTGTCCACCGCGCTCAACGCCCGGCGCGAGCTCTCCGGCTTGCACGGCGCCGACGCCGACCTGCATGCCCGGCTGCGGACCGCGCTGGACCGGCTGCACACCCTGCGCAAGGACGCGGAGCCGGGCCGCTGGCCGAGCGACGAGGAGACGGCCGCCTACCGGACGGCGCAGGAGGACGCGGCCCGGGTGATCACCGAACTCCAGGGGCGCCCGGGCTTCCAGCGGTTCCTCACCCCGCTGCCGCTCGGCCTGGACGACCTGCTGCCCGCGGCCGCCGAAGGGCCCGTGGTCAGTGTCAACGTCCATCCGCGCCGCTGCGACGCGCTCGTGCTCGGCGCCGACGGGCTGCGCACCGTGCGACTGCCCCGCCTGTACGCCTCCGACCTCGTGGCACAGGCCGAGTCGTTCCGGCTGGCCGTCGAGGTGCTGACCGCGGGACCGCGCGACCCCCTGCACGAGGAGGCGCGGGAGGTGTTCACCGGCACGCTGGCCTGGCTGTGGGACGTCCTGGCCGAACCGGTCCTGGACTCCCTGGGGCTGACCGGGCCGCCCGGTCCCGGTGCGCCCTGGCCGCGCCTGTGGTGGTCGCCGTCCGGCGTGCTCAACTCCTTCCCGCTGCACGCCGCCGGGCACCACGGCCCCGGCGGCCCGGCGGTCCTCGACCGGGTCGCCTCCTCCTACACGCCGACGCTGCGCGCCCTGCTGTACAGCAGGGCCCGCCGGCGCGCCGACCCGGGGCGGCGCCGGGTGCTCGCGGTGGCCATGCCGCAGACGGCCGGGCAGGCGCCGCTGGCCCGGACGGTCGCCGAGGCCACCGCGGCGGTCGCGGCGGGCGGCGGCACCCCGCTGATCGGACCGGCCGCCACCCGGGAGGCGGTGCGCTCGGCGGTGCTCGACGCGGCCGTGGTGCACTTCGCCTGCCACGCGGACGGCGACCCCGAGGACACGGCCGCCGGCCGGCTGCTGCTCGCCGACGGCGACCTGCTCATCGGGGACATCGCCGATCTGCGGCTGGAGTCGGCCGAGCTGGCGTACCTGTCGGCCTGCGGGACGGCCCGGGGCAGCGCGGACCCCGCCCTCGTGGACGAGGTGATCCACCTGGCCTCGGCCTTCCAGCTGGCCGGTTACACCCAGTCGGTGGCCACCCTGTGGGAGGTCGGGGACGCGTTCGCCGCCGAGGCGGCGGCCGCCTTCCACCGCGCCCTGGCCCCCGCCCTGCCGGACCCCGGCCCACTACCGGCCGCCCTCGCCCTCCACGACACGGTACGAGCGCTGCGCACGGCCGCCCCGGACCACCCCTGGACCTGGGCGGCACTGGTCCACGCGGGCGCCTGAGCGGGGGCTCAACTTCCCGTCGGCTCCGCGCCCTCCTCCGCCGGTGGGTGCCCGCGGCGCGGGTGCGGCCGGGCGGCGAGGACGGCCACGTCGTCCTCCGCGTGGCGGGCGTCGAGGCGGCCGAGGATGGTGTCGAGGATGAGGTCGACGCTGTCGCCGGGGGTGAAGCGGAGGGCGGCCAGCCGGGCCAGGGAGCTGTCGATGTCCTCGCCGCGGCGTTCCACGAGGCCGTCGGTGAACAGCACCAGGGTCTGGCCGGGGGCCAGCTCGTGGGTGGCGGACTCGTAGCCGCCGAAGCCGGTGCCGAGCGGCGGCCCGACCGGGACCCCGAGCAGGGCAGCCCGGCCGTCCCCGTCGATGAGCAGGGGCGGCAGGTGGCCGGCGCTGGCCAGCGTGAGCCGGCCCCGGCCGGGGTCGGCCCGCGCGAGCAGACAGGTGGCCGGTCTGCGCCCGCCCTCGGTGGCGGCGACGTCGTCCAGCTGCCGCAGGACGCGGTGCGGGGGCAGGTCGGCGGAGGCGATGTAGCGCAGCGCGGAGCGGTAGGAGCTCATGTCGACGGCGGCCTCCAGGCCGTGGCCCATCACGTCGCCGACGACGAGCAGGGTGCGGCCGAAGTGGAGCCGTACGGTCTCGCACCAGTCGCCGCCGACCAGTACCCGGCTGCTGCCGGACGGCAGGTAGCGGATGGCGACGTGCAGGTTCGGGTGCGGTCGGCCGGGTTCCGCCAGGAGGGCGCGTTGCAGGTCACCGGCGGTGCGGTCGACCAGCGCGTGGGAACGGGCGTGGCGGATGTGGGAGGCGGCGCGTTCGGCGAGGAGGGCGAGCCGTTCGGCCTCCGCCCGGGTGAAGGGCCTGCCGCGCCGGGCCGCGACCAGGACGCCGTACCGGTCGGTTCCGCTGGTCAGGGGTGCGCACAGGACGGCGTGGCCGGGGGTGCCGGGCGGCCGGCCGGTCCACGGCCGGGGCCGCCCGCCGGTCGCCGGTGGCTCCGCCTCGCGGGCGGCGGCCGTGACCCAGCGGGCGTCGGGCAGCGCGTCCGTGCTCCCGGCGGCCGCCTCGTACCCGGCGGGGGTGCGCTCGCTCAGCCGCAGGACCGCGGCCGCGCCACCGGCCAGCCGTACGGCGGCCCGGGTCAGCTCGGCGCAGGTCGTGCCCTCGTCGAGGGTGGTGCCGATGCCGTCGGCGAGAGCGCGCAGCGTCTCCAGGCGTGCCGCTTCGTCCTGCGACCCGCCCGCCCCGGGCGGCCTGCGGCGGCCGGCTGACGGCGGGGACCCGGCGCGGGCATGGATCCAGCGTGCGACACCCCTCACCTCCACAGAATCTCAAACAGGAGCGAGCCGGGCACCAGCCACGGTGTCCCGGGAGCCCCGGAGGTCCCGGAGGTCCCGGAGGTCCCGGAGGTTTCAGGAACCCCGGGGGTTCCTCAGCCGCGGAGGTGTCAGGCCTCTTCGGGTTCGAGCCGCAGCGAGATGCTGTTGATGCAGTACCGCTGGTCGGTGGGGGTGGGGTAGCCCTCCCCCGCGAAGACATGGCCGAGGTGGGAGCCGCAGCGGGAGCAGCGGACCTCCGTGCGGACCATGCCGTGGGAGCGGTCCTCGATCAGTTCGACCGCGTCGGTGTCCTTCGGGTCGTAGAAGGACGGCCAGCCGCAGTGCGACTCGAACTTGGTGGTGGAGGTGAACAGTTCGGCACCGCAGGCGCGACAGGAGTAGACGCCCTTGGTCTTGGTGTCGGTGTACTCACCGGTGAAGGCGGGCTCGGTGCCGGCCTGGCGCAGTACCGCGTACTCCGCCGGGGTCAGCTCCGCGCGCCATTCCTCGTCCGGCTTCTCGACGTCGTACGACATGAGCCTCAGCCCCTTCACTGCTGCGACAGGCGGTCCAGGATCCGCGGGCCCAGGTCGGTCACGTCGCCCGCGCCCATGGTGAGAACGAGATCACCGGGCTTCGCCATTCCCGCGATCACCGCCGGGATCTCCGCCTTGTCGTGCACGGCCGTGACGTCGGCCCCCGCGGCGCGCGCCGCCTCGATGATGAGTTCGCTGGTCACCCCGGGGATCGGGTCCTCGCGGGCCGGGTAGATGTCGAGCACCACCGAGGCGTCGGCGAGGGTGAGCGACCGGCCCATCTCCTTGCCCAGCTCCTGGGTGCGGGAGAACAGGTGCGGCTGGAAGACGACCAGGATCCGGGCCTCGCCCGCGGCGGACCGCATGGCCTCCAGGTCGGCGGTCATCTCGGTGGGGTGGTGGGCGTAGGAGTCGATGACCTGGACCCCGGCGGCCTCGCCCTTGAGCTGGAGGCGCCGCTTGACGCCGGTGTAGGCGGCCAGCGCGGGCGCCAGCTCCGCGGCCGGGACGCCGAGGGCGGCACCGGCGGCGAGCGCGGCGACGGCGTTGAGGGCGTAGTGCCGGCCGGGCACGGAGACCCCGAAGGTCAGCTCCTGGCCGTCCAGCAGCACGGTGACCCGGCTCCTGAGTCCCTCCGGCACGATGGCCAGGACGCGTACGTCGGCGTCGTCGGCCTCGCCGTAGGTCACGGTCCGCACCGAGTCCGGCAGCCGCCGGGTCAGTTCCCGCGCGCCGTCGTGGTCGGCGGAGATCACCAGGGTGCCGCCGGGCACGATCTTCCCGGCGAAGGTCTCGAAGGACTCGTAGATCTCGTCCATCGAGGCGTAGTTGGCGTGATGGTCAAGCTCGACGTTGAGGACGATGGCGACCTGCGGCGCGTACTTGTGGAAGCTGCGGTCGGACTCGTCGGCCTCGGCGACGAAGATGTCGCCCTCGCCGTGCAGCGCGTTCGAACCGGGAGCGTCGAGGTCGCCGCCGATGGCGTACGACGGGTGCAGGCCCAGCTCGGTGAGGGAGACGGCCAGCATCGAGGTGGTGGTGGTCTTGCCGTGCGTGCCCGCCACGGCGATCGGCCGCAGGCCCTCCATCAGGGCGGCCAGCGCGTCGGACCGGTGGACCACCGGGATCCCCAGCTCGGCGGCGCGGACCAGTTCCGGGTTGTCCTGGCGGATCGCGGACGACACCACGACGCAGCTCGCGTCGTCGGCGAGGTGCCCGGCGGCGTGTCCGATGTGCACGGTGGCGCCGAGCGCCCGCAGCGCCTCGGCGGTCGCGGACTCCTTGGCGTCGCTGCCCGCGACCTTCGCCCCGCGCTGGGCCAGGATCTTGGCGATCCCCGACATTCCGGCGCCGCCGATGCCGATGAAGTGCGGTCGGTCCATGGCGGTGGGAAGTCCGGGTGCCATGCAGGTCTCCATAGGGTCCGGTACGAGCGGGGGCAGCCCCGTCCGGTACGAGCGGGGGCAGCCCTAGCCTATGCGGTGCCGTACCGGGCGCCCCGCAACGGGCGGGCGGAGCCCCGCGCCGGGTCGCGGCCCGCTACGCCTTGCTGTGCGAGAACAGCTTCAGCACCGGCACGCCCACCTTGTGCCGGGCCCGGGAGGCCCAGTCCCGGTGGAAGAACTCCTCCACGTAGTGCGGATCGGTCAGCACGATGACCTCGTCGGCCCGCACCTCGGCGACCAGGCCCTTCAGGGCGTCCAGCGGATGGTCCTCGACCAGCCGGCCCTCGGCCGCGCTCCCGGCGGCCCGCAGTGCCGTCAGGGAGACGTCGAGCGCCTGCCGTCCCACGCTCTTGGCCTCCTCGCCCTCCGGGGTCTCGCCCTCGCGGCGGGCCTCGTCCAGTTCGCCGAGCGCGATGTCGTCGATGGCCCGCAGCAGCCGGTCGGCCTGGTCGCCGCGCGGCTGGAGCAGGACGTGGAAGGCGACGGGCTCCTCACCGTGCAGGGTGGTGACGAACTCCACGTCGGCGGACGTCAGGGCCTTCTCGATCATCAGAACGCTTGTGAACACCAGACGCCTCTCTCCTCCGTGGGCCCGGGTCAGGCCCTGCGGAAACCATCCTGCCCCGTGATCGCACGGGTAGTGCCGGACCTAGTGTGCCCGCCCGGAAGCTAAACGGAACGACTGATTCCGCTCATGTCAGGACCGGTGGTAACGACTGAACAGAAAACCGTCCTCTTCCAGCAAGGACACCAGTTCGAAGCGGCGCGGGACCGTGACGGACGGCCCCCCGGCGATGCGCTGCGCGTCTCCCGCGGTCAGCATCGGTGAGACGGTCAGGCACAGCTCGTCGAGCACCTCGGCGGCCACCAGCTGACCGAGCAGCCGGGGCCCGCCCTCGGTGAGCAGCCGGGTGTGCCCGAGCTCGACGAGGGCGCGCACCGCGCGCGCGGGGTCGACGCCCATCCCTTCCCCGGCGACGACCACCCGCGCCCCCGCCTTCTCGGCCGCCGCGACCCGCTCGGGGGCCGCGGCGGCGCCGGTCAGCAGCAGGGTGGGCACCAGGGGCGAGGTGAACAGCGGGAGGGAGAAGTCCAGCTCCAGGCCGGCGGTGACGATCGCGATCGCGGGGGCCGGGCCCTGCCCCGCGGCCGTCCGGGCCCCGGCGAACTCCGCACGCGCGCGTGCGGGGCGGTACCCCTCCTGCCGTACCGTTTCCGCACCCACCACGATCACGTCGGCGAGCGCCCGCAGCGTGCCGAAGATCCGCATGTCGGCCGCACTGGAGATGGGCTGGGAGTGCCCGTCGTGCTGGGCCGCGCCGTCGAGGGACGAGACCATGTTGGCCCGCAGCCACGGCCGCGGGACACCGGCGTCGGTACGCGGCTCCGGGTAGGCGTAGGCGGCCGCCAGCTCGGCGAGGCTCCAGTCGCGGCTCGCCCCCGCGTCGGCACCGGTGGGGCCGCCGGGCGCCGCGGCCTCGTCCGCACCGGCCGCCGCGCTCGCCTCCCGACCCCCCGGACCCCCGCCGGGGGCCTGGGCTGCTGTTTCGTAGGTCACAGGGAACAGGCGTCGCATGTCGTGCAGTGTGACACGGCGCTTAGCATGGGTGACCGTGTCGTCCTCCTCCACCGCCCCCGGTCCCGGCCCCCTGCCCGACGCGGGCCCACTGTCGCTGTGCGCCCGTGAGCCGCACGTGCCCGCGGACCGGCTGGTCGCCGAGATGGTGCCGCCGCCGCGTTTCGACTCGGTCCGCTTCGCCACGTACCTCCCGGACCCGAACCAGCCCAGCCAGACCGAGGCCGTGACGGTCCTCGAGAGCTTCGCGGCCGGACTCGGCGGGGCGCACGCCGTCGGCGGCGGCCGGCGCGGCCTCTTCGGCTTCGGCCGGTCCAAGGCGCCGAAGACGCCGGCCGGCCCCCGGGGCGTCTACCTGGACGGCGGCTACGGCGTCGGCAAGACCCACCTGCTCGCCTCGTTGTGGCACGCCACCCCGGCCGAGCCCGCGCTCAAGGCGTTCGGCACCTTCGTGGAGCTGACCAACCTGGTCGGCGCGCTGGGCTTCCAGAAGACCGTGCAGACCCTCGGCGGCCACCGCCTGCTCTGCATCGACGAGTTCGAGCTGGACGACCCGGGCGACACCGTGCTCGTCTCCACCCTGCTCGGCAAGCTGGTCGAGGCGGGCGTGGCGCTCGCCGCCACCTCCAACACGCTGCCCGGCAAGCTCGGCGAGGGCCGGTTCGCGGCCGCCGACTTCCTGCGCGAGATCCAGGGCCTGTCCGCCCACTTCCGCGCGCTGCGCATCGACGGCGAGGACTACCGCCACCGCGGTCTGCCCGAGGCTCCGGCGCCGTTCACCGACGAAGAGGTGACCAAGGCGGCGTACTCCACCCCGGGCACCTCGCTGGACGACTTCCCGCACCTGCTCGAACACCTCGCCAAGGTGCACCCGAGCCGGTACGGCGCCCTGACCGACGGGCTGAGGGCGGTGTGCCTCACCGATGTGCGGCCGGTGCCCGACCAGTCGACGGCGCTGCGGCTGGTGGTGCTGGCGGACCGCCTGTACGACCGCGAGGTGCCGGTGCTCGCCTCGGGACTGCCGTTCGACCGGCTGTTCAGCGAGGAGATGCTGAAGGGCGGCTACCGCAAGAAGTACTTCCGCGCGATATCGCGGCTCACCGCCCTCGCCCGGGACGCGAAGGGGCTCGTCGACCAGTAGTACAAGAACTGGTTCACGCCACCCGACCGGCTTTTTTCACGCTCTCTTCCGCGCGTATCGCCCCGTTGACCCTGCAAAGGACTTTGCAGGGTTAACGTGTTTCTTGACCAACCATTGACCAGTGCTTGGTGCGCGTGAAAGGTGTGAACTGCCGGGAGGAGGGTGCATGTTCCGAGGCAGGACGGCCCGGACCCTGCTTTTCCTCCTCACCGCCAGCCTGATCGCCCTGCCGCTGTTCGCGATCGACGGAACCTTCGCACCCGCGCACACCCTCAGTGAGGCGAGGGCCAAGGCCGGAGCGGCGTCCTTCGCGGAACAGGTGTGCAAGCCGGGCCACGCGCCCGCGGGCGTCCCGCACACCCACGACCGACGGCACGGCCGCACCTGCGGCCCGGCGCCGGAACGCCCGCTCATACCCCGGCGGGGGGGGGCCCCCCCCCCCCCCCGCCCCCCCCCGCGGCCCCCCCCCCCCCCCCCACACAAA